>DASWKD010000211.1:0-4904 GCA_036396815.1 Actinomycetota bacterium
CCAGGGCCAGGGCATGCTTGCCCATCTCCGCGAACGCTCCGGCCGTCCGTGACAGGAGCAGGACCCCCTGGCGCTCGTTCAGCAGCGGCCCTTCCTTGGCCACCAGGTTCATCCCGTCCAGGATCGGGTTGACCAGGAGCGCGTCGTACATCGTGTAGGCCGCCACTACCTCGTCGAAGTCGTCGTCGACCCGGAGATCCACGGGCTGCCAGCCGGGCTCGCCGAAGGCCTCGTTGATCCGGCCGGCCAGCTGGCGGCACTCCTCCAGGTAAGCGTGGTACGCCGGGAGGCGCTGGCGCGAGGGGTTGAGCAGGGCCACGAAGGTGACCCTGGCCCGCCATCCGGGGTAGGCGCGCAGGAAGATCTCGTAGGCCCGGAATCCGCGCAGGATGTTCTTGGACAGCTCCGTGCGGTCCACCCGGAGCAGCATCTTCCTGCCCTGGAGGGATCGCTCCAGCATCCGCCGCTTGTCGGTCACCTCGGGGGATCCGGCCAGCTCGCGCAGGGATCCGGCTTCCACCGTGATGGGGTACACGCCCACGTGGACCACGCGGTCCTCCCACCGGACCGTCCGGCGGCGGGCGTCGACGGTCGCTCCCTCCACGTCCCGGCAGGCGGCCAGGAAGGTGTCGGCCCACCGGAGGGACTGGAACCCCACCAGGTCGGCGCCCAGGAGCCCCTCGACCAGCTCGGTGCGCATCCACCGCGGGAACAGGCTGAGCTCGATGGGGCCGGCGAACGGGATGTGGTGGAAGTAGCCGATCCGAGCGTGTGGAGCCAGGGAGCGAAGCGCGGCAGGGACGAGCGAGAGGTGGTAGTCCTGGACCAGGACGTCGGCGGGGGTCCGGTCGGCTTCCTCGGCCAGGGCCTCCGCGAACAGCTCGTTGACCGAGCGATAGGCCCGCCAGTCCTCTCGCGTCGCGGCATCGAAGGAGGGCACGTGCGGCGTGTCCCACAGGTCGTGGTGCAGGAACCAGAGCACCTGGTTGCTGACGGCGTTGTAGTAGCGGTCGTAGGCCTCCGGGTCCGGCGTCAGCAGCCGGAGGGCGTGCTTGGCGTCCTCAAGGACCACGTCCATCCGGCCGTTGGGGGTGGCCTCCGCGGCCCGACGATCGTGCTCGCCCATGGCGGACGCCACCCACAGTCCCCCGGTGGCCTGGACCGCTGCCGTCAGCGCCGTGACCAGGCCGCCGGCGCCCCGGTGCGGTTCCAGCTCTCCCTGCCGGCCGGGGGCGAACGTCACCGGGCCGCGGTTGGAGGCGACGAGGATCCGGCGGTCGCTCACAGCGAGGACAGCAGCCGGAGCTCCTCCTCTAGGAGTCGCGGGGTCAGGAACCGCTCCCGGACCCGGTTCCGTCCCGCCCGCCCCATGCGGCGCCGGAGGTCGTGGTCCTCGAGCAGTTCAACCAGTCGCTCCCCGCACGCCTCCGCGGAGTCCACCAGGAACCCGCTCAAGCCGTCCTCCACCTGGAGGGTCAGGCCACCCACGTTCCCGGCGATCACCGGCTTCTCCTTCCACATGGCTTCGGACACCGTCAGCCCGAATCCTTCCCGGAGGGACTTCTGGATAACCACGTCCGAGGCCCGCTGGAACGCGTTGACGGCCACGTCGCCAACGCCCTGGAGATTGGTCAGGATGTGGATGTCGGGGTCGGCCGCACGGTGCTCTTCGGTCTGCTCCAGGTAGTGCCAGCCCTCAGGGTCGTCGTGGGCCATGGAGCCCACCAGGAGCAGCTGGAGGCCGGGCACGGCCTCGCGGGCCATCCGGTAGGCATCGATCACACCGAGGGGGTCCTTCCAGGGATCGAACCGGGACACCTGGGTGACCAGGGGACGATCGGCGTCCACGCCATAGCTCTCCATGATCTCCGCCACGGCCACGGGCTCGAGGTGGGCGTTCTTGGGGGACAGGGGGTCGATCCCGGGAGCGATGATCTCCGCAGGGATGGGGAACCCGGGTCTGACGAAGTCCTCCATGGTGAACACGGCCGCGTCGAACCGAGCCACCTGCGGGGCGAAGAAGGCCCACACCGCTTCCATCGGATGCGACAGGTCGATGTGGCACCGCCACACCCATCTCCCGGTGCGTCGGCCCTCGTCCTCCAAGATGCTCAGCATCCCGGCGGGCTGGGGATCGTGCACGTAGACGAAGTCGGCGCTCTCCTCGAAGCGGGCGGCGTTGGCCGCCACGCGCTCCAGGTAGGTGTTCTCCATGGACTCCGTCCACGGGACGCCAGCGCCCTGGAAGGCGTTGTGGACGAGCTTGGTGACGGCGAAGAACTCTTCGGTCCCCTCCACGAGCTGCCAGTCGGCGTTGATGCCCAGGTCCTGGAAGAGCGCGATCTCGGTGTTGAGCAGCTCCGCCACGCCGCCGCCGAACGCGGTGCTGCTCAGGTGGACCAGGCGAGCGCCCTTCAGGGGGTCGGCGGCCGCTCGGAGGCGCTCGACGGCCTCTTCGCCCGCCGCTTCACGGTAGTCGTCGGCCCGCTTCGCTTCGGGGATGGGGACGCTGACCAGCATGCCCTTCCACCCTACCAGGGGCGTCCACGCCCCGAGCGGCGTGGCTACAGACGGTGCAGGATCGACAGCTGGGTCAGCTGCTCGGCCCGGCGCGCGGCGCGCTCCTCCTCGGACATCGAGAGGACCGTGCGGACCGCCTCGGTCAAGGCCACCGGGCTGAACGGCTTGACCACGTAGCCGGAGGCCCCGGCCAGCCAGCCGCGCATCTGGTCGTCCTCCTGGGCCTTGGCGGTGAGCATGACCACCGGGATGTCCCGGGTCTCGGGCCGCTCGTTGAGGTGCTGGAGGACCTGGAAGCCATCGCGCTGGGGGAGCATCACGTCCAGGACGATCAGGTCGGGCTTCTCGTCCAGGGCGACCTGGAAGCCCTGGTCCCCGTCCGAGGCCTCCAGGACCTCGTGCCCCTCGAACTCCAGGTTGACCCGACATAGCAGGAGCACGTCGGGTTCGTCGTCGATCACCAGGATGCGCATGCGGATCCTCCTGTTCCGAGTATCGGCCCCGGAACGGAAGCCGTTCATGCCCCGTTCGGGCCATTCCACATGGCCCAGAATGACTACCTGCAGGCCGGGGAGGGGGCTGGCAGAATGGGCGGACGTGAACGACGATCGGAACCGCGTCCTCAGCTCGCCGTTCGTGGTCCGCATGGCCCGATGGGGCGTGGTGGCCTGGGCCGCGATCGGTGTGGCCGCCCTGGTCATCTCGTTCTTCGTGTTCGTGGTCTATCCCGTCCGGGTGATCTTCCCGCCCCTGGTGGTGGCCCTGATCCTGGTCTTCCTCCTCAACCCGATCGTGTCCCGCTTTGAGCGCCGGGGGGTGGGCCGGCTGTGGGGGTCCCTGCTCACCTACGTGGTGTTCCTGGGGCTGGTAGTGGTGGGTCTCCGGTTCCTGATCCCCTTGCTGGTGGACCAGGGTCAGGAGTTCGGCGAGCGGGCACCGGACCTCCTGGCCCGCCTCCGGGACGGCCTCCAGGGCGCCGCGTCCTCGGTGGGGATCGACCTCGGCCTGGGCCAGGGGGGTCAGCAGCAGGTGGTGTCTTTCTTGAGCGGCCTGCTGTCGTTCACCCGGGGCCTGTTCCACGCGGCCCTGATCGTGGTCCTGGGACCGATCCTGGCCTTCTACCTGTTGGTCGACCTGCCGAAGATCCGCCGGGGCTTGGAGGCCATGATCCCCGACCGCCGCCGGATGGAGGTTCAGGGCGTGGCCCGGGACTTGGGCCGGGCCCTGGGCGGCTTCTTCCGGGGACAGCTCCTGGTGTCGCTGGTGGTGGGTCTGGCCTCCTCGCTGGTCCTGTTCATCGTGGGCCTGCCCTACTGGGCGGTGGTGGGGATGGTCACGGGGCTGTTCAACCTGATCCCGCTGATCGGCCCGTTCATCGGAGGACTGGTCGCCCTGGTGGTGGCATTCTCCGCGGACGCCCCGGCGGGTCTCCTGGACCTCGCTCCGGGCTGGCCGCTGGCCCTGGGGTCGGCCATCGGGCTGACCATCGTCCAGCAGGTGGACAACCACATCCTCAGCCCGAACATCGTGGCCCGGACCGTGAAGCTCCACCCGGTGACCGTGATGCTGGCCCTGCTGGCGGGAGGCACGCTGATGGGGCTGTGGGGCATGCTGCTGGCCGTGCCGGTCACGGCGTCCGCCAAGGTGCTGGCCCTGCACGCCTGGGACACCAGGATGACTTGGCCGCCGCCTTCCGCCGGCGCGGACCCGGGGTCCCCGCCCACCCCCGCGGGGCCCGCACCCCCGGCGTGGCTCCCTCGGTGGTTGCGCCGCCGCCCCCGTCCGGGGCCGGCCGCGGCCCCTACGGGCCCACGCGCAGGAGAGTGACCGCCTCGGCGAAGCCCTCTCCCCGCCCGGCGTCGGTGCGGTAGAGGACCCCCGTTTCGCCGCCGGCCGCCTCCACCGCCTCGACGCCGTTGGACACGATCAGCGCGGCCGCGGTGTGCGCGGCCATGGCCGCATCCGAGGGTCCGTCGCCGATGGCCACCGCGTCCTCCGGTCGGAGGCCCCGCCGCTGGATGTCCTCGGCCACGGCCTCGTGCTTGGTCACGCCGAGAGGCGCCAGGTGGTAGGCGTGCACCACCGGGGTGGGCCCGGGATGGGAGATCCGGCCGTTGTCCTGGAGGGCCAGCCACTCGTAGCCGGCCTCGGACAGGGCCCCGGTGACCTCCTCCGCGTCGACCATCCCTCGGAACAACATCGTGCACTCCCGGCCCCGGAAGGCCCAGGGGGCGTGGGGCTCCAGGCGGCCGGCGAAGGCATCCAGGACGAACCCCGCCGCGCCGGTGCGGGCCATGGCCTGGTACGGCGTCCCCGGCCCTCGGTGGGCGCCGTAGCGACGGATGATCTCCGAGCCGGTATCGACGATGCCCCCCATCTCGGCG
>DASWKD010000212.1:0-5860 GCA_036396815.1 Actinomycetota bacterium
GGCGATCCGCTCGGCCACGGCGATGCCCTCGGCGAACGACACGTGGGCCAGCTGGAACGGGGTGGCGGCCACGTCGCCCACCGCCCAGACGCCCGGCACGTTGGTCCGGAGCTGGCCGTCGACCTTCACGTAGCCCCGGTCCAGCTCCACGCCGAGGCCCTCCAGGCCCACCGAGTCCGAGATGGGGCCGCGGCCCACCGCCACCAGGCAGATCTCGGCTTCGACCTTCTCCTTCTTCCCGCCGGCCTCGAACGAGACCGTGACGCCCTTGCCGCCCTCCTTGACCTCGCCGACCGTGGCGCCGGCGTGCGCGGCGATGCCTCGCTTCCGGAACGCCCGGGCCACCTCCTTGGAGATGTCGGGGTCCTCCAGCGGGGCCAGGGTGGGCAGGGCCTCGATCACGGTCACCTCGGCCCCGAACGATCGGTATAGCGAGGCGAACTCCAGACCCACCGCGCCGGCCCCGATGACCACGGCCGAGGCCGGGATCCGGTCCAGCTCCAGGGCCTGGTCGCTGGTGATGATGCGCTGGCCGATCTCCATGCCCGGCAGGAGCTTGGGGTAGGAGCCGGTGGCCACGACCACGTTCTTGGCGGTGAGCGTCCGGGCCTTCTCTCCCTCGACCACCACGGTGCCGGGCTTGGTGATGGTGGCCGTCCCCCTGATGGACTCGATCTTGCGCGCTTTGACCAGCCCGGTCAGGCCGCCGACCAGCTTGTCCACGATCTTGGCCTTGAACGTCTGGATCCCGCTCCAGTCCGGCTCACCTGACGCCTTGATGCCCCACTCGTCCGAGGCGTTGATCTGGTCCAGGACGAGGGCCGACTGCAGGAGGGCCTTGGTGGGGATGCAGCCCCGGAGCAGGCACGTCCCGCCCAGCCGCTCGTGGCGCTCGACCAGGGCCGTGGACAGGCCCAGCTGGGCGGCCCGGAGCGCGCACGAGTAGCCGCCCGTGCCGGCCCCGATGACCACCACGTCGAAGGAGTCCTGCGGCATGCTCGGTCCTTTCGTCCTGTCGGGTACGCTCTGCCGGGCGCGGTGCCACCCGGCTCCGCCCATACTAGCGCGCGAAGGAGGTGCCGATGGACGCGGACCTGCTCCGGACCCCGCTGGAGGCCCAGCACGTGGCCCTGGAAGCCAAGATGGGCGCGTTCGGGGGCTGGGCCATGCCCATCGAGTACGCCGGGACCCTATCCGAGCACCGGGCCGTGCGGGAGGCGGCCGGCATGTTCGACCTGACCCACCTGGGCAAGGTGGACGTGGAGGGCTCCGGGGCCCGGGCCTGGCTCCAGGAGGTCCTGACCAACGACCTGACCAAGATCCAGCCGGGCGAGGCCCAGTACAACCTGGTCCTGAACGAACGGGGCGGGATCATCGACGACCTGATCGCCTACCAGGTCACCGAGGACCGGTGGCTGGTCGTCCCCAATGCGGCGAACACGGCTGCGGTCCTCGAGGTCCTCCAGCAGGAGGACCGCCAAGACGTGGTGGTCACCCACCGCCCGGACCTGACCACGATCGCCGTGCAGGGGCCCTCGGCCCAGGAGGTCGCCGGGAAGTTGTTCCCGGAGGCCGCCTCGCTCAGCTACATGGAGTGCCAGGAAGGCTCGTACCGCGACGTGCGGGTCCTGGTAGCCCGGTCCGGGTACACGGGGGAGCCCGGCGTGGAGCTGTTCGCCCCCGAGGGCGTGGCCCCGGCCCTGTGGGACGACCTCATGGCCGTGGGCCGCCCGGTGGGCCTCCAGCCCTGCGGGCTGGGCGCCCGAGACACCCTCCGCCTGGAGATGGGCTACCCGCTGCATGGGAGCGACATCTCCCTCGACCGCACCCCGCTGGAGGCCGGGCTTGGCTGGGCGGTGTCCTTCGACAAGGGCAGCTTCCGCGGGCGGGAGGCGCTGCTCCGTCAGAAGGAGGAGGGGATCCCCTCGCGGCTGTGGGGCCTGCGGATGACCGGGAAGCTGATCCCCCGGGCCCACTACCCGGTGCTCAGCGGGGACGAGCAGGTGGGGGAGACCACCTCGGGGACGTTCTCGCCCACCCTGCGGCAGGGGATCGCCATGGCGTATCTGTCGCCGCGGGACCGCTTCTCGCCCGGAGACGCGGTGGAGGTAGAGGTCCGCGGCAAGCGGGGCGAGGCCGAGGTGATCCGCCCCCCGTTCGTCGATCGCAGCCCGAAGTAGCTACAGCCGCCCGCCGGCGGCCCGGACGAACTCCTTGACCCGTGTGCCGCCGAACGACACCTCTCCCAGGAGGTTCGCGACCTCCCTGCGCGTGGCCGGCCCGTCCACGGCGACGACCGCGTAGTACATCCCCGACTCCGGGATGCCCATCTCCCGCACGGGTCCGAACCCGGGTGCGGCGACGAAGGAGGCCCACCTGGTGATGCGGCCACGGCTCCGGCAGATGCCTGTCTGGAGCGCAACGAAGTTGCCGTCTGACATCCGTCCGCCCCGCCCCAGGCGCGGGCGCTCGTCGAGGAGGACGTCGTATCGGGTGGCCCGGCACCGGGGACGGCCGGCGAAACGGTCCAGGGCCGGCTCCCTGGCCGCCAGGTAGTAGTAGTCGGTGGGCACGCCGATCAGGGTGGCATCCACCCAGTAGGCCTCCAGGCCGGCGGCCCGCGAGCGCCGGGCCCCCCACTCGGTGGGATCCAGGGACGCGCGGATCCCCTGGCGGTGGGAGGAACCCGTGCCGATCCGACCCACCCGCCATTCCTTGGGGACCAGGACCTCGACGCCGGCCGCACTGGCGGACCGCAGGGGAGCCCCTTCGGCTGGTGGCGGGGGGATCGGGCCCACGGGCGCGCCCGTGGCGAAGGAGACAGCGATCAGGAGCGCGATGGCCAGCCGTGCTCGACCCATGGGAGACCCCTGGCCGAAGTGTAGGCCACATGGCCCGACCGCGCTCGGTTTGCCTTCTCGGCCCTCCCGGGACAGAATCCGCCCGAGCCTCGAGGTTGTCCGGGCGGGGGCGGCGCCCCTCCCGGCCGAAGAGGGAAGCCGGTGGGAATCCGGCACGGTCGCGCCACTGTGACCGGGGAGCGATCCCGAGAGATGCCACTGGGCCCGCGGGTCCGGGAAGGATCGGGAGAGCGAAGATCCGGGAGTCAGGAGACCTGCCTCGGGGGACGTGACCCGATGGCCGCGCGCTCGGCCAGGAAGGAGGCACCATGTCTCGTCGACCGGCGGCTCTCATCGCGGCCGCGCTCGTCCTGATGACGAGCTGTCAGACCCAGGAGGATCCGGCCGCTCGGCCGGGCCCCCCGGATGCCTTCCCCCTCACCATGACCGACGACGAGGGCGTAGAGCTCATCCTCGACGCGGAGCCCGACCGCATCGTCACCTTCGCGCCCTCGCACACCGAGACGCTGTTTGCCCTTGGGCTGGGCGAACGCGTGGTGGGCGTGTCCGGCCCCTTCGACGACGTCCCCCCAGAAGCCACGGAGATCGAGCCGGTCGGCGGGGAGAGCGGCACGGAACCCGACGTCGAAACCGTGGTCGGCCTGGAGCCGGACCTGCTGGTCACGGCGTTCATCGGAGGTGAGTGGAAGGACAGGCTCCGGGAGGTGGGCGTTCCGGTGTTCACCCAGCTCGCCTCGGACCTCCCCGATGCCCTGGGTGACATCGAGACCCTGGGCCGGCTCACCGGCGCCCCGGAGGAGGCCACGGAGCTGGTCGAGGACCTGGAGGCCAGGGCGGACGCCGTGGTCGAGGAGACGCGCCAGAACCGGGTGACGTGCTTCCTGGAGCTGTCGGACCTGTTCACGGTGGCCCCCGGGGCCATCGAGTACGACCTGCTCCAGCGGGCCGGGTGCGACCCGGTGACCGGCACCGCCAACGACCCCTACCCGCAGTGGTCCGTGGAACAGCTGGTGTCCGACGACCCTCAGGTCTACCTGGCCTCGGAGTTCGGACAGGAGCTCTCCGCGGTGACGGACCGTCCGGGGATCCGGGACCTGACTGCGGTGAAGGAGGGGCGGGTGCACCTGGTGGACGGCTCGCTGATCTCCCGGCCCGGGCCGCGGCTCGTGGACGGCTTGGAAGCCCTGGCTGACGCACTCCACCAGGGCTGAGGCGATGCGCCGGGGCCGGGGGGTGATGCCGGCCCTGGCCCTGGGGCTCGTTGCGGCGGCGGTTGCGGGGGTAGGGATCGGCTCGGTGGGGATCGCGCCGGGCGACACCGTGCGGTTGGTGGCCTGGAAGCTGGGCCTGTCCGCGTACCCGGACGGGGTCCCGGCCGCCGCTGCCGTGATCCTGTTCGACCTGCGCCTCCCCCGGGTTCTGCTGGCCATGATCGTCGGCTCCGGGCTGGCCGTGTCGGGGACCGTGTTCCAGGCGCTGTTCCGTAACCCGATGGCCGACCCGGCCATCATCGGTGTGTCCTCCGGCGCGGCGCTGGGCGCCATCGTGGTCCTGCTGGCCGGGGGAGGCGCCGCGCTCGGGGGGCTGGGGGTGTACGCGGCGGCGTTCCTGGGCGCCGGGGCGGTGGGGATGCTGGTGTACCGGCTGGCTCGGATCGGGCCCCGGGTCCAGGTGGCCACGCTGCTGCTTGCGGGGATCGCCGTGGCCGCGGTGGTGGCCGCGGCCATCTCGCTGCTGATGGCGTTCTCGGGGGAGCAGGTCCGCTCGATCTACTTCTGGCTCCTGGGCGGGCTCCAGGCCCGCGGGTACCGGGCTCTGGCCGTGGCCGCCCCGCTGGTGGCCGGCGGCGCGGTGGCCGCGATGGCCGCCGGGCCACGGCTCAACCTGCTGACGCTCGGTGAGGAGCGCGCCGCCCAGCTGGGGCTGGACGTCGAGGGCTTCAAGCGGGGGATGCTGGCCGCCGGGGCCCTGCTCACCGCGGCGGCCGTGGCCGTGGCCGGCGTGATCGGGTTCGTGGGGCTGATGACTCCGCACATCCTCCGGCTGGTGGTGGGCGCGGACCACCGGAGGCTCCTGCCCGCCGCGCTGGTCGGCGGAGCGGCGTTCATGGTCCTGGCAGACCTAGCCGCACGCACCGTCCTGGCCCCCCAGGAGATCCCGGTGGGTGCGGTGACCGCCCTCCTGGGCGGGCCCTTCTTCCTGTACCTGCTCCGGCGCGAGAAGCGAGGTGCCGGTGGCTGAGGAGCTCCTGCGACTGGAGGGCGTGACGGCGGGGTACGGCCGCCGCCTGGCCCTCCGTGCGGTGGATCTCTCGGTCGGGGCCGGGGAGGTGGTGGGCCTCATCGGGCCGAACGGCTCGGGCAAGACCACGCTGGTCAGGGTGGCCTCCCGCACGCTCCGTCCCTCCGCCGGCTCGGTCCGGGTGGCCGGCCGCGACCCGTACGAGGTCCCCGCCCGGGCCGCGGCCCGGCTGGTGGCGGTGGTGCCCCAGGAGGTGGCGCCGGCGTTCGACTACTCGGTCCTGGAGGTGATCCTCATGGGACGCGAGGCCTACGCCACCAGTTGGCGGAGGAGTGGCGCCCAGGATCTGGTCCGGGCCCGGGAGGCCGCGGAGACCGCCCGGGTCCACCACCTGACCGACCGCCCCCTGGACGGGCTGTCGGGTGGCGAGCGCCAGCGGGTCCTGCTGGCCCAGGCCCTGGCCCAGGACGCCCCCTTGATGCTCCTCGACGAGCCCACCACCCACTTGGACATCCGCCATGTGGTGGGGATCCTCGATGCGGTCCGGGGCCTGGCCCACCGGGGCCGGGCGATCCTGGCCATCTTCCACGACCTGAACCTGGCCGCCGCGTACTGCGACCGGATCGTGGCCCTGTCGGACGGCCGCGTGGTCTCCGAGGGACGGCCGGGTGCCGTGATCACCCCCGATCTCCTGCGCGAGGTGTACGGCGTGGACGCCGAGGTCCGGCCCCACGACCTGACCGGCCGTCCGTGGGTGA
>DASWKD010000213.1:0-3069 GCA_036396815.1 Actinomycetota bacterium
AGACGGAGGGCCGTCCGCGCGCTGGGCGGGGCCGTGGCGATCGGCTTGCGCAGGAGCGGCTCCAGGGCCGCGTCGAGCCCCGGCAGGCGGCGCAGTGTCCCGTAGGTCAGCTCGGTGGTCAGGTCGGCGTCGCGTCTGGACATCCCGGCCTGATCCAGCACGGCCCGGAGGGCCAGGTTCGAGTACCCGCCGTGCTCCGCGACCCGGCGGATCACGTCCAGGGCCACCCGCCGGGGCGAAGGCGCCTTACGAGCCGAGGCGCTCGCCCGGCGCCGGCCGGTACCCGCGGACGAGGTCTGCCCCCGAGATCCGCTTCCGGCCTTCGGGGAGGACCTCCGCGAGCGCGAGGGCCCCTTCCCCCGCGGCGATCGTGATCCCATCGTTCGTCACCTCCACCACCTCGCCGGGCGCACCGCTCCCCTCCGCCGGGGCGGCGCGCAGGACCTTCAGGAGCTTCCCCCGGAACCGGGTCCGCGCACCGGGATCCGGCGCGAAGGCCCGGACCCTGCGCCACACCTCTGCGGCGTCCTCGGTCCAGTCGATCCATTCGTCCTCGGCCGTGAGCTTCGGGGCCAGCGTGGCCCCTTCCCCCTGTGGGCGCTCCGGAAGGTCGCCTGCCTGGAGCCGGTCCACGGCCTCCACCAGCAGGGCGGCTCCCCGCTCGGCCAGCCGCATGCCGAGGGTGCCGCCGTCGTCTTCATCGCGGATCGGCTCTGAGACCTGGAGCAGCATGGGGCCGGTGTCCATCCCCTCGTCCATGCGCATGATCGTCACCCCGCTCACCACGTGGCCCTCCAGGATGGCCCGCCGGACCGGGTCGGCCCCCCGGAGCGCCGGCAGCAGCGAGAAGTGCACGTTGACCGGGTAGGCCAGGCTGAGCACCTCGGCGGGCAGGATCTCCCCGTAGGCCACCACCACCAAGACCTCGGGCCGGGCCGCACGCAGCGTTTCGAGGCCCTCCCCCCGCTTCACGGTCTCCACCTCGGCCAGCGAGAGGCCGCGGGCCCGCGCGGCGTCGGCCACCGCCGTGGGCCGGAGCTTCCCGCCCCGCCCGGCCGGCCGGGGCACCCGGGTCACGACCAGCGCCGGTTCGTGCGAAGAGCCGGCCAGGGCCTCGAGCGGCGGGACCGACCAGGGATCGTTGCCCAGGAACGCGACCCGCACCTCTACAGGGCGCGGGAGGGGTCGGTCACGGCAGGAGCCAGGCCCATGGCCTGGTCGCGGATGGCAGCCAGGGCCTGCTTCCGCTCCTCGCCATCCAGCCGGTCCACGAACAGCACGCCGTCGATGTGGTCGACCTCGTGCTGGAACACCCGGGCCAGGAGCTCCTCGGCCTCGATCCGGACCGCCTTCCCGCGGACGTCCACCGCCTCGCAGGTCACGGTCATGGCCCGCTTCACCGGGAAGTACAGGCCGGGGATCGACAGACAGCCCTCCTCGCCGACCTGCTCGCCCTGGTGCCCGGACAGCACCGGGTTGACCAACGCCGTGGGGCCCTCGCCGATGTCGAACACGATCAACCGGATGCTCCGCCCGACCTGGGGGGCGGCCAGGCCGACGCCGGGGGCCTCGTGCATGGTCTGGATCATGTCGTCGGCCAGGCGGGCCAGGGCGTCGTCGAACGTCTCCACGTCGCGGGCCCGCTCGCGCAGGACCGGGTCCCCGAACGTGCGGATGGGCAGGATGGCCATGAGCGTCCTCCTACAGCTGGGGCTCCGCCTCCACGCGGGCCACCACGCCGGGGTGCGTCCGGACCCACTCGCGGAGGCCGGACACGGCGTCCGGCCGCAGCGTGACCAAGCATACCGTCTCGTCCCCGAGCGAGGTCGCCAGGACGTGAACCGGATCGAGGTCCTTCACCGCGTCCGGGAGCCCGGCCGGCCCCACCAGGCGGAACACGGGATGGCCGGGCGGGAACCCGGCCTCCGCCCGCCGCGCGGCCTCGTGCCGGTGCAGGTGCAGGGGATCCCACCGGATCAGGGCCTGGATCGCCGGGTCGGCCGGTTCGGCGGTCTGGACCACCACCCGGCCCCCGGACCCGCGGGGGCCGGCCCACATCGCGGCCTCCATCCACGTGGCCAGGGACTGCTCGGGGGCCGAGAACCCCGGCCGCCGGCGGGCCGCGTCGGCGTCCAGGACCGACACCAGGCCCACCCGGAGCGGACCGAAGTCCTTCACCGCCGCCGCCGTGCCGACCACCACCCGGCCCGGGCCGGGCGGCTCCGCCGCCGGGCCCTCGTCCACCCGCCGGACCGGGAGATCGGTGAGGCGCCGGGCCCGGGCCTCCACGTGCTCCACGCCGCGGGGATCGATCCCGAACGAGGTTCCCCCGCAGGACGCGCACGCACCCTCCGCGCCGCACACCGTGCAGCGCGTCCTCCCGCCCGAGGCCTGGAGGGTGCCGCCGCACGTCGCGCACCGGGCCGGCGCCCCGCACGTCCGGCACACGCGGGCCACTCCGGCCCCCCGCCGCGACACCAGCAGGAAGGCGCCGTCCGTCTCCCGGAGCCGGGACGCCAGGCGGTGGGCGATCTCCTCGCGGTCGGGGCGCACCGTCTCCACCAGCGGCGCGGCCCGGCGCTCCGCCTGCCGGGGAGCCCGGACCGTGACGGCCTCCCCTCGACCGGCCAGCGCGACCGCCTCGGCGCTGGGGCACAGCCCGGCCAGCACCGCCACCGCTCCCGACAGGCCGGCCCGAGCCAGGGCGACGTCGCGCGCGTGGTGCCGGGGGGCCCGATCCTCTCGCAGGGCCGGGTGCGCTTCGCGGTTGACCCACACCAGCCCGAGATCTGCGACGGGGGCCAGGACCGCCCGTTGCGTTCCCACCACCACCGGCCACCGGCCGGCCAGCATGTCCAGCCACCATCGGTACCGGGCCCGCTGGCCGCCGCCCACGTACAGCAGGGCGGCCTCGCCGTACGCCTCCTTCACCGCGCGGGCCGTCTCGGGCAGCGGCTCGGCCTCGGGGACGACGACGATGGCCCTCCTCCCGCCGGCCACACAGGCGTCGACGGCCTCCAGGCACGCCCCGGCCTCATGGTCCGGCAGCGGGCGGAACACGAACGCGCC
>DASWKD010000214.1:0-2835 GCA_036396815.1 Actinomycetota bacterium
ACCCGGATCCCGGACCACGCCGCGGTGACCGAGACCGTGGGGCTGGTAGGCCGGGCGGAGCGCGGGTTCGTCAACGCCGTGCTCCGGCGGCTGGCCGCCTCGCCGCCGGGGGAGCCGGCCGGCACCACGATCGCCGCCCAGTCCGTGCGGACCGGCGTGGCGCCCTGGGCCATCCGGGAGCTCCGGGCCCTGCTCGGTCCCGAAGCCGAGGCCGCCGCGGCGGCCCTGGCCGCTCCGGCCCCTCCGAGCCTCCGGGTCAATCCGTGCCGGGCCACGGCCGAGGCCCTGGCCGCCCGGCTGTCGGAGGTGGGTGCGGGGACCACGGCGGGCACTCTGCACCTCGGGACCCTGCGCCTGGACGCTCCCGCGGACCCCACCCGCCTGCCGGGGTTCCGGGAGGGTGCGTTCGCCATCCAGGATGAGGCCTCCGCGTGGGTGGTGGACGTCCTGGATCCGCAGCCGGGGGAGAGGGTGGCGGACCTGTGCGCGGGTCCCGGCGGCAAGGCCGCCGACATCGGCTGCCGGGCCGGGGGGGTGGTGGCCGCGGACCGGAGCCCGGCCAGGGCGGCCCTGGTTCGGAAGGCGGCCCGCCGCCTGGGCGTGCCCGTCACGGTGGTGGTCCAGGACGCGGCCCGGCCCGCCCTGCGTCCCGGGACGTTCGACCGGGTGCTCGTCGACGCCCCGTGCTCGGGGATCGGCTCCGCGCGGCGCCGGCCGGAGCTCCTGTGGCGGCCTCGCCGGGAGGACCTGGCCGGGCTGGCCCGGCTCCAGCTGGGGATCCTCCGGGCCGCGGCGGGCCTGCTCCGGCCGGGGGGCGTGCTCGTGTACTCGGTGTGCACGTTCCCGGCGGCCGAGACCGACCGGGTGTGCGACGCGCTCCTGGTGGAGGAGCCCACGCTGGCGCCCCGGCCGTTCACCGGGCCCGAGGGGACGCCGGTGGCCCGGGCGCGGCTGTGGCCGCACCGGCACGGCACCGACGGGATGTTCGTGGCCCGATTCGAGAAGGCCTGAACCCGATACAATCCAGCCGTGGCTAGGCTTGCCGCTTCCATCCTCTCGGCGGACTTCGCTCGTCTCGGCGAGCAGGTCAAGGCGGTAGAGGCGTTCGCCGACATGATCCACGTGGATGTGATGGATGCCCACTTCGTCCCGCCCCTGACGATCGGCCCGGTGGTCGTGGCCTCCCTGCGGCCCGTGTCCTCGCTGCCACTGCACTGCCACCTGATGGTTGAGCACCCCGAGCGGCTCCTGGCCGACTTCGCCGAGGCAGGCACCGACGTGCTCACGTTCCACCTGGAGGCCGTGGAGGATCCCGGCAAGGTGGCCGCCGAGACCCAGGCCGCCGGGATGCGCCCGGGGGTGGCCGTCAACCCCGAGACCGACGTTCGCGACGCGTTCCCCCATCTGGAGGGCCTGGACAACGTGATCCTGATGACCCTGGAGAGCACCGGGTACGCCGGCCAGCCGTTCCAGGCATCGAGCCTGCGGAAGGTGGAGGCCCTGCGGGCGGAGGTCGACCGCCGGGGGCTCGGGCTCGACATCATCGTGGACGGCGGCATCAACGAGGAGACGGGTGCCCGGTGCATCGAGGCCGGAGCCACGATGCTGGCCGCCGCGTCATCGATCTTCCGGGCGGACGACCCGGCCCGGGCCGCGGAAGGACTGGCCAGGGTGGCCGGGGAGGGCAGATGACCGACAAGATCCTGGTCGTCGACGACGACCCCGATATCGCCCGGTTCGTGGAGCTGAACCTGCGGACCCACGGGTACGAGACCCATGTGGCATCCGACGGCGAGCAGGCCCTGGAGAGCGCGTTCGAGGTCCGCCCCGACCTGGTCCTGCTCGACGTGACCATGCCCAAGATGGACGGCTTCGAGGTGGCCCAGCGACTCCGGGCCGACCCGAGGACGTCCAACGTCAGCATCATCATGCTCACAGCCAGGGCCCTGTCCGTGGACAAGGTTCTGGGACTGACCGCCGGGGCCGACGACTACGTGATCAAGCCGTGCGACCCCGTGGAGCTGGTGGCCAGGGTCAAGGGGACGCTCCGCCGAGCCCAGGAGATGCGGGCCCTGTCGCCGCTCACCGGGCTCCCCGGCAACATGCGCATCCAGGAAGAGCTGCACGCCCTGGTCTCAGAGGGCGCCTCGTTCGCCCTCCTCTACGCCGACCTCGACAACTTCAAGGCCTACAACGACCACTACGGCTTCCTCCGGGGGGACGAGGCCATCCGGTTCGCCGCGCGGTGCTTACAGGAGCAGGCCATGCAGATGGTGGGAGAGGAGGTCTTCGTGGGCCACGTGGGCGGCGACGACTTCGTGGTGATCTGCCCTCCGGCCCAGGCCGAGGACCTGTCCCGGGCCATCATCGCCGCCTTTGACCAGAAGACGCCCAGCCTGTACGACGAGGCCGACCGGGAGAAGGGCTACATCGAGGTCGAGAATCGCCGCGGCCAGGCGGAGCGATTCCCCTTCCTCTCGATCTCGATCGGCGTGGCCACCACCGACCGCCGCCGGTTCACCCACCACGGCGAGGCCGTGGCCGTGGCCACGGAGCTCAAGGAGTACGCCAAGCGGGAGCAGGGCTCCTCGTACGCCATCGACCGCCGGGGGGTCGCCGAGACCGGGCCCTAGCGCCGTATACTGGTCCCGAAAGCTCGTTTCCGGGGCGGGGTGGAACTCCCCACCGGCGGTGAGAGTCCGCGACCCCTCGGCAGCCAGCCGAGGGTTGACCCGGTGCGATCCCGGGACCGACGGTCAGAGTCCGGATGAGAGGGAACGAGGCCAGGCGCCCGCGCGCCCTCCTCGCCCTGCCCCCCGAACGGACGGAAGGGGC
>DASWKD010000215.1:0-7895 GCA_036396815.1 Actinomycetota bacterium
TGTGCCAGCGCAACTACGTGCCCGGGGACGTCCAGGGGACCTCGGCCTGGAACAAGTACGGGCTGTGCGGCGACGGGCTCCAGACCCTCGTAAAGCCCACCAACCAGCAGATCATCTACGGCTGCGCCCAGTACGGGGGCAACTGCTCGCGGACGCTGGATGACGGCACGGCGTTCGAGTTCCTGGGCTCCTTCGACGGTGGCCGGGCTGGATGGTGGGTTCCGATGCTCTTCGACCCGACCGACCCGGAGGTGATGTACGCCGGCACCAACGTAGTCAGCAGATCCACGGACGGTGGCCTGAGCTGGGCGGCCATCAGCCCCGACCTGACCACGAACCCGACCCAGCTCGACCCGAACCCCGGCTACCGGATCTTCGGAACGATCACCACGATCTCGGTGTCGAAGACCGACCCCGGCATCATCCAGGCCGGTACCGACGACGGCCTGCTGTGGCGGACCGAGGACGGTGGAGCCAACTGGGAGCGCCTCACCGACCACGACAACGGCAATGAGGATGAGACCGACGACGATGACATCCCCGACGACCTGTGGGTGACCTCGGCCACCGTCGACCCGTCCGACGCCGAGGTCGTGTACGCCTCCTTCTCGGGGTTCCGCGGCGGGAGCAACGCCCCCCACGTGGTCTTGAGCCGGGACGGCGGTTTCATCTGGGACGACATCAGCGGGAACCTGCCCGACGCTCCGGTGGTGGACCTGATCGTGGCCGGGGACCGGGTCATCGTGGGCACCGACGTCGGCGTGTACATGACCACGGACGACGGCCAGACGTGGCTCCGCCTGGGCTCGAACCTCCCGGCGGTGCCGGTCCTCGACCTCCGGTACCACGCCGGGACGAACACGCTCACCGTGTCCACGTTCGGACACGGGATCCAGCGCGTGATGCTCCCGGCGTAGCGGCTACGATGCCCTCGTGGGCTCGGGGACGAGGTTCCGCTGCGCGCAGTGCGGCAACCTGACCCGGTTCGACGTGGTCGAGCGGCGCCGGACCCGCGCCTACCACCACTTCACGCTGGCCGGCGAGGTCACCGTGGAGGACGAGGAGGTCCTGGAGGCCGAGCGGGAGACGGTGACCTGCCGGTGGTGCGGGTCCTCGGACCACATCGAGGAGATCCCGGCCGGATGAGCGGCCCGCTGGACGGGGTCCGGATCCTCGACCTGACCCGCCTCCTCCCCGGCGGGTACTGCACCCTCCTGCTGGCCGACCTGGGCGCGGACGTGATCAAGGTCGAGGAGCCGGGGCGAGGGGACTACGTCCGCCTGATGCCTCCGCTGGTCGAGGGGGACAGCGCCTTCCACCTGGCCCTGAACCGCGGCAAGCGCTCCGTGACGCTGAACCTCAAGTCGCTCGAGGGTGCGGCCACCCTGCGCCGCCTGGCGCGATGGGCCGACGCCCTGGTCGAGTCGTTCCGGCCCGGCGTCCTCGACGAGCTGGGCGTGGGCTACCCCGCGCTGGCCGCGGAGAACGAGCGGCTGGTGTACGTGGCCATCAGCGGGTACGGGCAGGACGGGCCGTACCGGGACCGGGTCGGCCACGACGTCAACTACGTGGGCGTGGCCGGCGCGCTGGCCTTGAACGCGCCCCCCGGCGGTGCGCCGATCGTCCCGCCCGTGCAGGTCGGCGATCTGGGCGGCGGGATGGCGGCAGCGGTCGGGCTCGTGGCCTGCCTCGACGAGGCCCGGCGGACCGGCCGGGGGCGGTTCGTGGACATCGCCATGATGGACGTGGCCTTCTCCTGGCTCCAGATCCCGGTGGCCACGTACCTGGCCACCGGGGAGCGGCCCCGGCCCGGGGGCGAGTGGCTGACCGGCGGCTACGCCTTCTACCGCGTGTACGAGGCCGGCGACGGCCGATTCCTGGCGGTGGGTGCCGTCGAGCCGAAGTTCTGGCAGGCGTTCTGCGAGGCCCTGAGCCTCCCGGAGCTGGCCGCCGAGCAGGCCGCGGGGCCGGAGCGTCAGGAGGAGGTCGCGGCCCGGGTCGGCGCGGTCCTGGCCACCCGGCCCCGGGACGAATGGCTGGCCCGGCTGGAGGGGCTGGAGACATGCGTGGGCCCGGTCAACGACCTGCCCGAGGCCCTGGACGACCCCCAGCTCCGGCACAGGGGGATGGTGGCCTCGGTCGAGGGGCGGCCGGTGGGGGCGGCCTCCCCGATCCGCGTCTCCGGGTGGGAGCCCCAGGCCCGTCCGGCCCCCCGCCTCGGGGAGCACACCGAACAGGTCCTCGCCGAGGCCGGCCTCGCTCCCGAGGAGGTGGCCGGTCTCCGGGAGGGCGGCGCCCTCTGACGTTCGTGTCAGACCCCCTCGCTAGGCTCTCTGTGCGGGGCCCCGCGACGGAAGGAGGTCGCCGTGCGGATCAGCTGTGACGAGTGCGCCATGCAGGGCACCGACCACTGCCAGGGGTGCGTGGTCAGCTTCATCCTGACCAGGGACGAGGACGACGCCGTGGTCGTGGACGCCGAGGAGGCCCGGGCCCTCCGGGAGCTGGAGCGGGCCGGCCTGGTCCCGCCGCTGGGCTTCGTGCCCCGGGACGAGGAAGCCGGATGAGGGCCCGGGGTCGTTGCCTCGGCCCTCCGTGGGGGCGACACTGTCCGCAGAGACCGGTTCGGAGGGACGTCCCCCGTGGAACGGATCCACCTCATGGGCAAGAGCACCGACGGGCGCCGCCTGCTGTTCGGGCGCCCGGGGGATGAGCACCCCCGCTTCGAGGTGCCCATCACCGAGGACCTGCGCGAGGCGGCGGGTGCCGAGCCCCCCGCCGAGCCGCCCCCCGAGCCCGACCACGAGGAGGGCCACGTCCGCCTGTTCCCGGCCCCCGTGACCGAAGGGCCCATCCGGACCCGTGGCCGCCCCGAGGGTGGCCTGCCGCCGGGGGCGTTCCGGCGGGCCACCCGCCTGTCCGGTCATCCTGCGGGCAGCGGGCTGCCCCGCGGCATCCGGTCGATCGTCGGGGAGGGCGGCACGGCCCTGGTCCCGGCCACGCCCGAGCCCGGGCCCGAAGCCGAGCCCGTGGCTCCTGCTCAGGGAGATGCCTCGATCCACACGATCCGGTCGAAGCTCAGCGCCGGTGAGATCCAGATCCGCCTCCGCGCCGGACGGACCCCGGCCGAGGTCGCCCGGGACTCGGGAGCTCCGGAGGACTGGGTGCGGCGCCTCGACGAGACGATCCGCCGGGAACGGGTGGCCGCGGTGGGCCAGATGCTCAACGAGCCGATGACCCGGCCCGAGCATGGCCGGTCGGCGGAGCTTCTGGGGGACGCCCTGGCCGCCAACCTGCGGCGGCGTGGGGTCCGCTGGGACCCGGCCCGGGCCACGTGGTCGGCTGCCCGTCCGCGGAGCGGCCCCTGGCGGATCCGGCTGACCTACCGCGACGGGGGACGCGAGCGATGGGCGGAGTGGCGGTTCGAGCCGCGCCTGCGCGAGGTGACCCCGGCCGACCGCCTGGCCGCCGAGATCGGCTGGGCCGACCCGGCGCCCGAACCCAAGCCGTCCTAGGCCATCCCGGCGGCTTCCCGGCCGGGTCCGATCGCCGTCCCGTCGGGGAGCTGGAGCGCCCGGTCCCGGTGCACCCACCGGATCCGGGCCAGGACCGCTCCCTCGCCCTCGCCAGCCGGAGCGCTGCTGGTCACGGCTCCCGCATCCTCGGTCCCGGCTCGGAGCACGGTCCCCGGCTCCACCGGTTCCGGAGCCTCCATGGCCCGGAGGACCCACGGCGGATGCCCTAGGTTGCGGACCTTGGCCACGGCCTCCTGGCCCAGGTAGCAGCCCTTGTCCAGGTCGATGGCCTCGCCGAACGAAGCCTCGTGGGGGAGCGAGTCCGGTGTCAGGTCGGCGGGGAACCGGGCCAGCCCCCGGCCGATCCGCCAGGCCTCGACCCGCGTGGCGTCCACCTCGCGCAGCCCTTCCGCCTCGAGCGCGACGCGGACCTCCTTCGCGCGGTCCGCGTCGACCAGGAGATCCAGGACCCAGGTCAGCGCCGAGGGCCGGAGGACCGCGGCCCCGGGGAGCCGGCCGGGCTCCCCGGCCACGGCGAACAGCCGGAGGTCGTCGCTCCGGTCGGCCAGCCCGACGTTGGACGACAGGACGTACGGAGCCAGCAGGGCGTCGATGGGCGCCGGCTGGTCGGGAGCCTGGATCAGCAGGAACCCCTCGGCCAGCCCGGCCACGCCCACCACCGCTCGGATGCGCCCGGTCGGCGATAGCAGGAGGGCCACGGACGACCGGCCCGGCTCGAGCTCCTCGACGTCGGCCGTCAGCAGGTCGTGGAGCCAGCTTCGGGCGTCCGTCCCGCGCACCTCGACCAGTCGGCGCCCCGCCATCTCGGTGAACGCGTCCCGGGGGCCGTCGTTCGGCTGGAGCACCATCGCCCGGCATCCTATCGCGGGCCTCCGGAAGCAGCCTGTTACCCTACGGGCGCTCGGAGGAAGGACGGATGGCGGAGCGCGTTGGACGCGGGGAGCGAGGCGTGACGGCGATCGAGGTCCTGGTCGTCCTGGTGGTGCTGGCCCTGGTGGCGGCGGTGGTGGCCACGGTCCTGAGCGGTCTGCGGGGGCGCGCTTGAGCTCGGGCCGGTGCCCGCACTGCGGGGGCCTGGTGGGTGCCTCGGCCGAATGGTGCACCCAGTGCTTCCGACGCCTGGACGCCCCGGCGGCCGCGGCGCCCCCCGCGCCCCCCGCGGCGGGGTCACCATCGGGCCCCGTCCGGAGCGGGCCCTTCCGGGCGGCCGGCGAGGCCATCACCTGGTCCTGCCCCACCTGCGGGCAGGAGAACCCGGTGGAAGCCGGCACGTGCTCGGCCTGCGGGACACCCTTCGGGTCCCTGTTCCGGGAGCCCGAGCCGGCCCCACGCGGCGATCCGGCGCGGGCGGCCGCCCTGTCCTTCGTGTTCCCGGGCCTCGGGCACCTGTCGGCTGGGAGGACGGCCGAGGGCCTGGCCCGGATGGTGGCCTTCCTGTGGATGGCCGGCACGGCGGTGGCCATCGTGGTCATGCGGCGGGGCCTGGGCCTGGGGCCGTTCGTCCCGCTGGTCCTGCTCCTGGGGATCGCGGCGACGGTGATCTACGGGATGAGCGTGCCCGACGCGCGCCGGGCGGCCCAGGGGCAGCCCCCCGTCCTGACCACCAGGATGATGATGTACGGCGTGAGCGGGATGATGCTGATCACCGTGCTGGTGCTGATGATCACCAGCATCCGGGCCCGCGGCTGATGCGGATCAAGCTCATCTCCGATCTGCACGGGGCCGTGGAGCACCTCCGGGAGGCGGCCCGCGACTGCGACGCCCTGCTGGTGCTGGGCGACCTGATCAACGTGATCGACTACCTGAAGATGGACGGCATCCTGGTCGATGTGTTCGGGCGTGAGCCCGTGGCCGAGGCGGCGGCCCTGCGGGCCCGCGGACGGTACGCGGAGGCCCGGGCGGCCATGCGGCGGGGAGCGACGGACCGCGCCGAGATCCAGGGGCGGTACGTGGAGCTGGCCCGGGCCCAGTACCAGCGGGTGTTCGACGCCTTCCCCGACAACACGTTCCTGACGTACGGCAACGTCGACCTGCCGGACCTGCTCCGGTCCTTCCTGCGTCCCGGCGTCCGCTTCCTGGACGGAGAGGCGGTGGACCTTGACGGCGAGCGCTTCGGCCTGGTCGGCGGGGGCATCCGGACCCCCATGGACGTTCCCGGCGAGGTGGATGACGCGACCTTCACCCGGAAGCTCCGGAGGATGGGACCGGTGGACGTGGTGTGCACCCACGCCCCGCCGCGGATCCCGTGGATGGTCTACGACGTCCTGGGACGTCGGTTCGAGCCCGCCTCGGCCGGCTTGCTGGCCTACCTGCGGGAGCACCGGCCCCGGCGGGCCTACCACGGGCACGTCCACCAGCCGCTGGTGGGCCGGGCCCGCATCGGCGACACGGAGGTCATCAACGTCGGCCACTTCCGGGGTACCGGCCGGGCCTTCGTGCACGACACCGACCGGAAGGAGGAGCCTCGTGGACCAGACCGAGGGCACCCGTGACATCGCCGCCGGGCCGGCGGAGGTGATGGCCGTGATCGCCGGCTTCGAGGCCTACCCGGAGTGGGCCGACGTCCGCTCCGCCAAGGTCCTGGAGCGCGATGCGGAGGGACGGGGATCCAGGGTGGCGTTCGAGGTCTCGGCGGCGGGGATGACCGCCGCCTACACCCTGTCCTACCGCTACCTCCCCGGCCACGCCGGCGTGTCGTGGACCACGGAGGAGGCCCAGGGCGCGGTGAAGGACGTGTCCGGCGGATACGAGCTCGAGGAGCAGGACGGGACCACCAGCGTCACCTACCGCCTGGCCGTGGAGACCTCGATGCCGCTCCCGGGTTTCCTGCGCCGCCAGGCGGAGAAGAAGATCGTGAAGACGGCCCTGGACGGCCTGAAGCGCCGCGTGGAGGAGGGCTGATGGAGGCGGGAAGGGTTCCGCTACCATAGGAGGTCCATGAGGATCCTGCTGTTCACCGGCAAGGGGGGCGTGGGGAAGACCACGATCGCCGCCGCCACGGCCCTCCGGGCTGCTCTGGCCGGGCAGCGGACCCTGATCACCAGCACCGACCCGGCTCATTCCCTGGCCGATTCCTTCGACGTCCCCCTGGGCAACGAGGTGGCCGAGGTCCGCCCCAACCTGTGGGCGGAGCAGGTCGACGCGCAGTCCCGACTGGAAGCCAATTGGCGGGACATCCAGGAGTACATCATCGCCTTCCTGAACTGGACGGGCGTGGACGCCGTGGAGGCCGAGGAGCTGTCCGTGATCCCGGGACTGGAGGAGATCTTCAGCCTCACCGACGTGAAGCGTCACGTGGAAGGGGGCCGCTACGACGTGGTGATCGTGGATTGCGCTCCCACCGCGGAGACGCTCCGTCTCCTGTCGCTCCCCGAGGTCATGAACTGGTACATCGAGCGCATCTTCCCGGTGGAACGGAAGATCGTGAAGACCGTGCGCCCGCTCCTGAGCCGCATCACCTCGATGCCCATTGCGGACGACAAGATCTTCGCCGCTGTGGAGCGCCTGCACCGGAACCTGGACGGGGTCCGGCGGATCCTGGTGGACCCCAAGCGATCCTCGGTCCGGCTGGTGGTGAACCCGGAGAAGATGGTCATCGCCGAGGCGCGGAGGACATACACGTACCTGTCGCTGTTCGGGTACCGGGTGGACGCCGTGGTGGCCAACCGGATCATCCCCGATACGGTCACCGATCCGTACTTCGGGAAGTGGAAGGACATCCAGAAGGAGCATCTGGCTACGATCCGGGATTCGTTCGAGCCGGTGCCCATCCTCACCGCCCGGCTGTTCGACCAGGAGATGGTGGGCCTGGAGATGCTGGAGCGCATGGGCGAGGAGGTCTACCAGGAGCGAACGGCCACGGACATCCTGCACCGGGACGAGCCCATCCGGGTGCGCAAGCGGGGCGCCTGGTACGTCATGAGCCTGCGTCTGCCGTTCGTGGACCGCCAAGGACTGGACATCCACCGCCGGGCGGACGAGCTCTTCATCCGGGTGGGCTCATACAAGCGCAACATGGTCCTCCCACAGACGCTCCAGCGCCTCGATGTCCGGGAGGCTCGGTTCGTGGAGGACCGACTGGAGATCCGCTTCGCGGAACGGGACGGGCCCATGGACGCGGCCCGGGCCCAGGACGCGACGGGCTGAGACCAAGGGGGAGCGATGGCAGGCAACCGCACCGCCCAGGGAGAGGGGACCGCGACGGGAGCGCCCGTGTGTCCCGTGGCGCTGTGCCCGGTGGGCATGCTGCTCACCGTGAGCAACCAGATGCGTCCAGAGGTGGTGGAGCATCTCCTCAAGGCGGGCCGTGAGCTGATGCTCGCGGTTTCTATGGTGATGAACGCCCGGGCCGACGCGGCCGGT
>DASWKD010000216.1:0-5843 GCA_036396815.1 Actinomycetota bacterium
CCCACCTCGATCGTCTGGTCTGCGTGCGGCTCCGGGACCCGGGCCCGCCGCAGGAGGGCCCGGATCCGGGCCACCAGCTCCTTGGTCACGAAGGGCTTGGTCACGTAGTCGTCCGCCCCGGACTCCAGGCCGACCACCACGTCCACGGTGTCGGTCTTGGCCGTGAGCATGAGGATGGGGACCAGGCTCCGGGTGCGAACCTCGCGGGACAGCTCGAAGCCGTCCTGGCCCGGGAGCATCACGTCCAGGATCAGGAGGTCCGGCTCCTCCTCGTCAAGCACGCCGCTGGCCTCCTCCGCGGAGGCCGCCGTGCGCACGCGGTAGCCCTCGCCCTCCAGGGCCAGGGACACGATCTCCCGCAGGCGATCGTCGTCGTCCACCAGGAGGATGCTCTGTTGGGCCACGTGCCGATTATCCCGCCCGGGGCCCCTGGCCGTCCGGGTCAGCCCCGGAGCACGGGGTGGCCGTGGTCCTCGATGTGGGCGGGGAGGAGCTTGGCCTTGATCCCGCCGTCGGGCTCCACGGTGATCCGGGCCACGCCGGTGGTTGCCCCGGCCTCCGACAGGGCCGGCCACACGAAGTTCCCCAGGCCCCAGAAGATGGGCTTGCCCTTGTACCGGTCCACCGGGTTCAAGCGGTGGGAGTGGTGGCCGAAGATCGCGTCGGCCCCCGCGTCGATCATGGCCCGGGCCCGCCGCTCGTCGTCGGGCCGGGGCCGGGTGTCCAGCTCCACCCCCCAGTGGACGGTCACCAGGACCAGGTCGGCCTTCCGCTTGGCCCGCTTCACGGCCCGGACCATGGAGGCGGTGTCGTCGCCGTCGGCCATCCCGGCCCGGTCGGCGGTGGCGATCCATCCCGGCTCGGGGACCACGCCGCCGAACCCGAGCACGGCGACCGTCCATCCCTCGATCTCCAGGATGGCCGCCTGGTTCGCCTGACGAGCGTCCCGGCCCGTGCCCACCGGGGCCATGCCGGCCCGGATGATGTTCCTGCGCGAGTCCAGCAGGGCCTCCTTGCCGTAGTCCCCGGCGTGGTTGTTGGCCTGGTTGGCCACCTCCACGCCGAACCGCCGGGCGATGGGCAGGGCCTCGGTGTCGCACCGGAAGTTGAACTCCTTGGGCACCGGGCTCCCCAAGTCCGAGGCCGCGCACTCCAGGTTGATGATCGTCAGGTCGTCCTTGCGGAAGATGTTCCGGAGCCCGGTCCACGCGTACCGGTAGCCGTGGGCTCGGAACGTCGGGATCCGGGCCGGGTCCAGGTTGACGTCGCCGGTGGCGTGGATCACCAGGCGGCCTCGCTCCGGGGTGGGGGACGCCGGGGGCGTGGGGGAGGGTGTCACCGTGGGCCCCGGGACCGGGTCCGTCCGCGGGGCCTCGTTCTCGAACAGGCCGAGGAACCGGTCCCGGAAGGCGTACGCCGTGGCCCCCAGCGCCAGGACCAGGATCAGCGATGCGACCCAGGCCCACGGGATGCGCGCGGACGATCGGTGCTGGCCTCTCATGGAACGCCTGGTGGCATCCTACCCGCTGTCCTCGGCTGATAGATTGAGGGCATGGTAGAAGAGCATGAACCCACGGCGGTCCTTACCCAGGACGCGTACGAACGTCTGAAGGAAGAGCTCGAGCGGCTGACCACCACCGGACGCGCCGAGATCGCCGAGCGCCTCCTCCGGGCCAGAGAGCACGGCGACATCCGGGAGAACGCCGAGTACGACACGGCCAAGAACGAGCAGGGCCTGATGGAGGCTCGGATCCGCAAGCTCGAGGCGCTCCTCCGCCACCCCCAGATCGTGGAGACCGGCGCGGCGGCCGACATGGCCGGCCCCGGCGTCCTGCTGACGGTCCGGGCCCTGGACGAGGATGGGGACGAGGAGACGTACCTCCTGGCAGCGTCCATGGAGGAGCGGATGCAGGGAGCGCGGACCGTGTCCGTGTCCTCGCCGTTCGGCAACGCCCTGTTGGGCAAGCAGGTCGGGGACAAGGTCACCTACCAGGCGCCGGGCGGGACGTTCTCCTACGAGGTGCTCCGCCTGGAACCTCGCCCGTAAGGCCGTGGCCCTCCTCATCGGTGGCACGCTGGCCTACCTGTTCCTGCCCGCGCCCTGGTGGATCCTGGTGGTCGCCGCTCTGGCCGGCCTGGAGGTGTTCGAGGTCATGGTGTGGCTCCGGTGGCGGCGCCGGAAGGCCATGACCGGGGCCGACGGGCTGATCGGGGAGCGGGGTGTCCTGGCCGCCGGGGACCGGGTGCGGGTCCGGGGGACCACCTACCGGGCCCGGACCGCCGACGCCCGCCAGGGCGACCGCGTGGTCGTGCAGGAGGTGGACGGGCTCACGCTGGTCGTTCGGCGGGTCTGAGCCTGGCCCGCTCGGCCAAGGCATCGAACAGGCCCTGTTGGGCCGGGTCGCTGTCCGCGGTGCGTTCGGGGTGCCACTGCACGGCCACCACCCAGCCGTCCTCCAGCTCTGCGGCCTCAACCACGCCGTCGTCCGCCCACCCCACGGCCCGCAGGCTGCCGGCCAGGCGGTCCACGGCCTGGTGGTGGGAGGCCGAGCAGTCCACGCGGGTCCTTCCCGTGGCCCCCGCCACCAGCGAGCCCTCCTCCAGGCGCACGGGGTGCGAGGACCACCCGCGATCGGGGCCCCGGTGCACGTGGTCCAGATCCTCGAGGTGCTGGTGCAGGGTCCCGCCCAGGGCCACGTTCAGGACCTGCATCCCCCGGCACACGGCCAGGATGGGGAGGCCGGCGCGGACTGCCGCGGGCGTGAGGGCCAGCTCGAAGGCGTCCCGGGACGGGCTGACCCCGGCCACCTCCGGATGGCGGTCCTGGCCGTAGCGGGCCGGGTCCACGTCGCCGCCGCCGGTCAGCAGGAGCCCGTCGAACCGCGCGACGATGTGCCGGGCCTGCTCGGGGTCCACGTCCTCCGTGGGGAGCAGGACGGCCTCCTGGGCTCCGGCCCGGCGGAGGGCGTGCAGGTACGGGGCCGGGGCGCCCAGGGCGTCCTCCCTCCACCCGGTGACCCGGCCCGACCGGAGGTTCCGACCGGCCACCGCGATCAGTGGCCTCATCCCAGCACCTCCGGGTTGACCGGCGTGGGCGGGCGCTTCCCGTCTAGGACCGCCACCAGGTTCTCGGCCGCCAGCAGGCCCATGGCCGTCCGGGTCTCCACGGTGGCGCTGCCCAGGTGGGGGGCCAGGACCACGTTGTCCAGTCCCAGGAGGTCGGGGTGGACCTCCGGCTCGCGCTCGTACACGTCCAGCCCGGCGGCGAAGATCTCCCCGTTCCGGAGCACGGCGGCCAGGGCGGCTTCGTCCACCACCGGACCGCGCGAGGTGTTCACGAACACCGCGGTGGGCTTCATGGACCGGAACTCGGCTGCCCCGAACCGGTGCCGGGTCTCCGGGGTCAGGGCCAGGTGCACGGAGACCACGTCGGCCTGGGCCAGCAGGTCCTCCAGGGAGCGCCATCCCGCGCCGCCCGCGTCGCCCCGAGGGGCCCGCGCGTGGTACAGGACCCGCATCCCGAACCCCTCGGCCCGGCGGGCCACGGCCCGCCCGATCCGTCCGAACCCCACCACGCCCAGGGTCTTGCCGGTGACCTCCCGGCCCAGCAGGAACTGGGGGGCCCAGGCCCACGCCCCGCCCCCCCGGACCAGGCGGTCGCCCTCCACTACCCGGCGGGAGGCGGCCAGGATCAGGCTCCAGGCGATGTCGGCGGTGGCGTCGGTCAGCACGTCGGGCGTGTTGGTGACCACCACGCCCCGGCGGGTGCAGGCCTCCACGTCCACGTTGTCGTAGCCCACCGCGTAGTTGGCCACCACGGCCAGGTCGGGCCCGGCCGCTTCCAGCACGGCGTCGTCCACGCGGTCGGTGAGCATGGGGATCAGGCCTCGCTTGCCCTTGACCTCGGTCAGCAGGCGGTCGGGTGGGATGGGGCGGTCCTCGTCGAACAGCGTCACGTCGCACCGCTCGGCCAGGAAGTCCATGACCCCCTGGGGCAGGCGCCGGGTGAGGAGGACGGAAGGCTTCATCCGGCCTCGAATCCCGGCAGGGCGGCCTCCATGGCCTCCAGCGCGTCGCGGATGTTCTCCACGGAGTTGGCGTACGACAGGCGGAGGTAGCCCTCGCCGGCCGGCCCGAACGCGGTGCCCCACAGGCAGGCCACCCCGGCCTCCTCCAGCAGGTACCGGGCCACCTGCTCCGACGACCCCCCGAACGAGGTCACGTTGGGGAACGCGTAGAACGCGCCGGCCGGGGTCCGGCAGGACACCCTGGCGATCCGGTTCAGGCCCTCCACGATCACGTCCCGGCGGCGGGCGAACTCCGCCCGCATCTCCTCCACCGGCTGGAACGGTCCGGTCAGGGCGGCCACCGCGGCGTGCTGGGTGAAGTTCGCCGTGCACGACACCGAGTTGATCAGCAGGCGGGTCACCGGCTCCACCAGCTCCCGCGGGTACGCGGCGAACCCCAGCCGCCACCCGGTCATGGCGAAGCTCTTCGAGCAGCCGTCCAGGAGGATCGTGCGGTCGGCCATGCCGTCCAGCGCGGCGATGCTGGCGTGCTGGTCCTCGTACCGCATGGCCCAGTACACCTCGTCCGACAGGACGTAACAGTCGCGTCCCCGGACGGCGGCGGCCACGCCAGCCAGGTCCTCCAGGGTCATGGCGCTGCCGCACGGGTTGTGCGGGCTGTTCAGGATCACCAGCCGGGTCCGGTCGGTGATCAGCGAGGCCACCTCGTCCGGGTCCATGCGGAACGCGTTCTCTTCGCGCAGGGGCACGGGGACCGGCGTGGCCCCGGCGAACCGGGTCAGGGACTCGTACATCGGGAAGCCGGGGTCGGGGTACAGGACCTCGTCGCCCCGCTCGCACAGCGT
This sequence comes from Actinomycetota bacterium, assembly GCA_036396815.1. Lineage (GTDB taxonomy): Bacteria > Actinomycetota > UBA4738 > UBA4738 > CALAEC01 > DASWKD01. The sequence continues at coordinate 4,874 of DASWKD010000216.1, forward strand.
CATCAGCGTGTAGAACAGGATGGGCTTGGCCCCCGGGGTGATGACCATCCTGTGCGCGGGGACGTCCACCCCCCGGGTCCGGGACAGGAACGCCGCCGCCGCCTCCCGGAGCTCCGGGATGCCGGGGGCCGCGCAGTACCCGGTGTGACCGTCGGCCAGGGCCCGCTCCGCGGCCTCCACGATGTGGGCCGGCGTGTCGAAGTCCGGCTCCCCGATCTCCAGGTGGATGATCTTGCGGCCCTCACCCTCCAGGACAGCGGCCCGATCCAGGACCTCGAACGCGGACTCCGTGCCCAGACGGGACATGCGGCCGGCCAGCTTCATCGGACCAGTGTACCGAGGGGTCAGGCCGAGAGACGGCGGAGGCCGGCCGACAGCCGCTGGTAGGCGGTGACCACCCCCAGGATGACCAGGAGGGCCAGGGCGGGCCGCTGGCCGCCGGGGATGGACAGGCCCAGGATCAGGGCCAGATACCGCTCCAGGCGCTGGAACGTGCCCTCGGTCATCTCCAGGCCCATGGCCTCGCCTTCGGCCCGTAGGTGGCTGACCAGGAGGGAGATGACCATGGCCGTGAGGGCCAGCACGGCGTCCGGGGCCCGGCCCAGCATGGCCTCGGAGGCGAACAGGCATCCCAGGACGATGCCGTCGGCGGCACGGTCCAGGGTGGAGTCGAGCAGGGCCCCTCGCTTGCTCTCCTCGCCGCGGAGCCGGGCCACCCCCCCGTCGAAGATGTCCAGGAGGCCCGCGGGCAGGAGCAGGAGGCCGGGCAGGAGGCGCCGGTGGGTCAGCAGGAGGGCCCCGACCACCCCGTTGGCCAGCAGGGAGGCCACCGTGAGCTGCCAGGCCCGGACCCGGGCCCGGTACAGGCCGGCCAGGGCGAACCGGTACGGCCAGGTGAACAGCCACCGCATCGCCGGGCCGGCCACGCTGGGGTTATCGCGGGGGGCCGGGAGGTCGCGCATCCGGGGGG
>DASWKD010000217.1:0-1767 GCA_036396815.1 Actinomycetota bacterium
GCGCCATCGATGAACAGGCCCTGCCGGTCCTCGATCTGGACGATGTCCGGGGACTCCCGCGATGCGGCGTACGCGAACGGTCTGTCCGAGGAGCGTCGCTCGATCTCGTCGGTCATCGATCAGTCCTTGGTGAAGTAGTCCTCGCCCTGGTACCGCCCCTCCTCCTGTGTCCGGCGCTGCATCAGGACGTCGTTCAGCAGGGTGGAGGCCCCGATCCGGAACAGGGCCGGGGTCAGCCAGTCGGGTCCCAGGGTCTCGTGCAGGACCACCAGGTACTGCCACGCCTCCTTGGCCTTGCGGATACCGCCGGCCACCTTGATCCCCACCCGGCGACCGGTCTGGCGGTGGAACTCCCGTGCCGCCTCCATCATGCACAGGGCCGCGGGCAGGGTGGACCCCGGCGAGATCTTCCCGGTCGAGGTCTTGATGAAGTCGGCCCCGGCGGCCATGGACAGCACGCTGGCCTTCCGGACCTGGTCGTAGGAGCCCAGCTCACCGGTCTCCAGGATGACCTTCAGGCGCGCATGGCCGGCGGCCTCCTTCGACGCCACCACCTCCTCGAACGCCTGGCGGTACCGGCCACCGAGGAACGCGGAGCGGTTCAGGACGATGTCCACCTCATCGGCGCCCCGGTCCACCACGTCCCGGATCTCGTCGAGCTTCTCCGGCATCGGCGACAGGCCGCTGGGGAACCCGCCGGCCACGCTTGCCACCTTGACGGTGGACCCCCGCAAGGCCTCCACGGCCGCTGGGACCAGGTTCGGGTAGATGCACAGCGCGGCCACGCTGGGCACCGATGGGTCCGAGGGATCGGGGTGCATGGCCTTGGCGGCCAGCTGGCGGACCCGCCCGGGGGTGTCGCTCCCCTCCAGGGTGGTCAGGTCCATGCACCGGATGGCCAGGTCCAGGGCGTACGCTTTGGCCTGGCGCTTGATCGATCGGGAGGCCAGAGAGGCCGCCCGCTCCTCCAGGGCCACGGCGTCCACGGGCGAGACCCGCGCCACCAGGCCCGCCGCCTCGGCGGCAGAGATGTCGGGCGTGCTGTCGGGGATCCTGGCGGGGGCCCTGGCCACGGTGCTCGCACCTCCTGGGGGGATGTCCATGGTAGCCCAGGATCGGGGCTCCGTTCGCGGCTCGTCGAAGAGAGGGCAGGCGCGGGTATCATCGGTCGGACACCGAGAAGAGAGGACCGTGCTCCATGCGCCTACCCACCCTGATGCTCCCCGTCCTGCTGATGGCCTCGGCCTGCGGGGGGGACGACCCCGCCATCCAGGGAGGCCCCACCGGCGACCCCCCCGGAACCACCGCGGGGTGCGTGGACGCCACCGGCGACGGGGCGGCGGCGGCCCTCGTGATGCGCGACAACACATTCGAGCCTAGCTGCCTGATCCTGTCCACGGAGCAGAACATCCGCCTTCAGAACGACGGCGCGGCCCTCCACAACTTCAACGTCGAGAACCAGGACATCGACCTGGACGTCCCGGCCGGGCAGAGCGCGACCACGGAAGCCATCGGGCAGGTGGTGGAAGCGGGAACGTACCGGTTCGGCTGCGCCTACCACCCGGTGATGGTCGGCGAGCTCAGGGTTCAGTAGCCCAGGCGCGACAGGGCCGCGGGATCCCGCTGCCACTCCTTGAGGACCTTGACCCGGAGGTCCAGATGCACCTTCGCGCCGAGGAGCTTCTCCAGCTCGCGGCGGGCCTCGGTCCCGATGGCCTTCATCATGGCCCCCCCCTTGCCGATCAGGATGCCCTTCTGGGACGTCCG
>DASWKD010000218.1:0-3357 GCA_036396815.1 Actinomycetota bacterium
CGCATCGGGTTCAGGAACCGCTCGAACAGGAGGTCGTGGCGGATCGGGTCCACCTCCGAGATCCCGGTCAGGTAGCACACCACCGATCCGGCCGCCGACCCCCGGCACGCGCACCGGATGCCCTTGGCCTTCACCTCCTCCACGATGCCGGCCACGGTCAGGAAGTACGCGGCGTAGCCCATCCGGTGGATCAGCGACAGCTCGTGATCCAGGCGCTCGGTGACCGCAGGGGTGGGCGTCCCGTACCGGGACGCGATGCCGGCGTGGGCCCGCTCGGCCAGGACGCTGGTCGCGCTCCGGCCCCGGGGGGTGGGGAACTCGGGGAAGTGCACGGTGCCGATCCCCAGGTCCACGTCACAGGCCTCTGCGATGCGCACCGCGTTGTCGCACGGGTCCGGGGGGAACAGCGCGCGCATCGCCGCCGGGGGCTTCAGCCACCCCTCGGCGTTGCGCCGGCTGACGTGGTGATCGTCGATGGGCACGATCTCCCGCATGCACTCCAGGGCGTCGGCCAGGAACGCGTCCCCGGGGACCAGGTAGCGCACGGCGTTCGTGGCCACCGCGGGGAGGCCCGCATCCTGGGCCAGGCGGAGGAGCGCGCGGACCTGGCGGGCGCTGCCCGGCTCCAGCAGGTCCCGGACCTCCACGAAGCACCACGGGCCGAACGCCTCCCGCCAGGGACGGGCGCGCTCCCGGGCCGCGCCGGGACGCCCGGCCAGGGCCAGCCGGCCCACGGGCGACTCCGGGCCCAGCAGGCACACCAGCCCCTCGGCCCGAGCCATGACCTGGGCCGGCGAGGCCATGGGCACCCCGCGCTCCCCCGCCATGTGGACCTCGGTCAGCAGGCGGCACAGGTTGGCGTACCCCTCGTTGGTCCGGGCCAGGAGGAGCACACGGTGCTCACCCACCGTGAGCCACGTCCCGAAGATGGGCCGCACGCCCTCCCGGCCGCAGGCCGCGGCGAACCGGGCCGCGCCCAGCAGGGTGTCGCGGTCGGTCATGGCCACGGCGGACATGCCCAGTTCCGCCGCCCGGGCGGCCAGGTCCTCAGGAGAGAACGCGCCGTCCTTCAGCGAGAAGTACGTCCGGCAGTGCAGGTGGACGAACACCGGGACTCAGCCGTCCGCCGGACGATGATGTCGTACCCTGCCGGTAGGGTCCCGGCCCATGGGAGGTGACGCATGGCCAGCGAGCCCCGGACCACCGGTCTCACCTACGACGACCTCCTCAGCATGTTCCCTGAGGAGGACCTCACCCGGCGCGAGCTCATCGACGGGGAGCTGTTCGTGACCCCTTCCCCGGTGTGGCGGCACCAGGAGGTGGTGACGGAGCTCATCTACGCGCTGTACGGATACGCGAAGGAGACGGGCGGCCGGGCCGTGACCGGGCCCATGGATACGCTGATCGCGGCCGACACCGTCCTCCAGCCCGACGTGCTGCTGTACCGGGCCCAGCGGGTGAGCCTGATCGGCGAGCGGGCGCTGGAGGCCCCGCCCGACCTGGTCGTCGAGGTGTCCTCGCCGTCCACCCGCCGCCGGGATACGGGTGCGAAGAAGGACAAGTACGCGCTGTTCGGCGTGGCCGAGTACTGGTTCGTGGACCTGGACGCGGAACGCGTCGAGGCGTTCCGGCTGGGCGGCGGCCACTACGGGGCACCGGCGATCTACGACCGTGGAGACGTCCTGACCTCCCCTCTCCTCCCGGGGCTCTCGCTCGACATCGACGCGCTCTTCGAGCACTGACCCGTCAGTCCCACAGCCGTTCCAGGTGCCACCGGTCCGCCAGCCGGTCCAGGTACAGGTCACACACCGCACCGCCCCGGGCCTCGACCCGCCAGTACTCCCGGTCCCGGCCGTCAGCCCACCACCGGCCCTCGATCTTCCACCGCCCGATCACGTCGGCCACCTCGTACCGGCGGCCCCGCCAGGAGAACGAGGCCGGCATGCCCGCGTCCCGCTCCACCTGGACCTCCTGGTCGTACCGCTTCGACACCCAGGCTCCTCTCCCCAGGGGCTCGAACGTATGTTCGAGGGACCTCCGAAGGTACTCCTGGCGGGCCGGGGCTGTCAAGGCCGGTACACTCGCCCACGATGGCCCTCCGAGACGCCCTGACCCGAGCCCTCCCCCGGTCCTGGGTGGACCGCATCCGCAGGCGCCGGGCCGTGCGCCGGTACCTCTCGGACATGGCCGACGAGCTCCTGGGGCGCCACGCCCGCCTGGAGGCCGTGGAGGAGGACCTGGCCACCCGGCCGGGCGGCTTCTACGAGCGGGTGGCCAAGGAGATCCTGGAGCGCACCGACCTGGTGCTCCAGCAGCTGGACCGCCGGCTGGAGGGGCAGGCCGCCCGGGACGACGCCCGCCTCCGCCGCCTGGAGGAGGAGACCGAAGCCCTCCGCCGGGCCGTGGAGGAGCTCCAGGCGGCCCTGGCCCCCCGCGCGGCCGGCCAGTAGCCGTGCGCCTGGCCTGGCTGACCCCGCTCCCCCCCATGCCCTCGGGGATCTCCGACTACTCGGCCGAGCTCCTCCCCCTGGTGGCCGAACGGGCCGAGGTCGAGGTGTTCTGCCCTCCGGCCCGGGGCCGGCGCGGCCCTCCCGGGATCCCGGTCCGGCCACCGGATGACCTGGACCCGTCGGCGTTCGACGCGGTGATCCACCACCTGGGCAACAACCCGCAGCATGCCTTCGCGTACCGGGCCGCGCTGCGCCATTCCGGCGTGGTGGTCCTGCACGACCTGGTCCTGCACCACCTGGTGGCCTACCTGTACGTGGAGCGCGAGCGGCACCCGGAGCGGTACCGCGACGTGCTGGTGGACGATCTCGGGCCGGAAGCCGGCTCCGCGCTGGCCCGGCTCCGCCTGCGCGGGGTGGCCACCGAGCTCGAGAAGTTCGCGTTCCCGCTGATCGGGCACGTGGCCCGGCGGGCGGCCGGCGTCATCGTGCACTCCCGGTGGGGGGAGGCCCGGGTGGCCGAGGCGGCGCCCGGCGTTCCCGTGGAGGTCATCCCCCACCACGCCGGGGCGCCGCCGTCCGGGCTGGACGGCGTCGGCCGGGAGGAGGCCCGGCGACGGCTGGGGCTGCCCCCCGACGCCTTCCTGGTCGGGCACTTCGGGTTCGTGAACCGGCCCAAGCAGCCCCGGGCGGTCCTGGAGGGGATGGCCGGCCTGCGGGCCGAGCGCCCCGACGCCCGCCTGCTGGTGGTGGGGGCCGACAACACGGGCGGGGGCCTGGGCCGGGCCGCGGAGGCCCTGGGGGTGAGCGACGCTCTGGTCCCCACGGGCTTCGTGGACCTGGCCCGGTTCTACCTGTTCCTGAAAGCGGTGGACGCCGTGGTCAACCTCCGGTACCCGAGCGCCGGGGA
>DASWKD010000219.1:0-6208 GCA_036396815.1 Actinomycetota bacterium
TGGCATCCACGGGGACGCTGAAGGCCCGGGCCAGGGCCTCGACCAGCTCCTCCTCGGACACCGGCTGCCCGAGGAGCCGCCACACCGCCCCGGCCGTCGGGGAGAGCACGTCGACGTCCTGGCGATCGCGCGGAGCCAACAGGATCTCGCTCCCCGCATCCCGCCACAGGACCTGCGGCGCCTGGACGAACAGGGTGCCGGCCATCTCAGAGCCTCACCACGTTGGGGTACGCGGCCGCAGCGAACGCGTTGCGGCAGTCGAAGACCAGGCCGGCCTTCTCGGCGATCCACGGCAAGTCGTAGGTGCTGTGCGGGGTGAGGATGGCCACGCAGTCGGCCCGCCCGACCACGCGCTCGCTGAGCTCGGTCCGCTCCATGCGCGTTCCGTTCACCTGGAGCGATGGGACGTGGGGGTCGTGGTACGAGACGTCAGCTCCCCTGCGGCGCAGGTGCTGCATGACCTTGATCGCGGGCGACTCGCGGACGTCCCCGACGTCAGGCTTGTAGGCCACCCCCAGCACGAGGATGTCCGCCTTCTTGACCGCCTTCCCGACGTCGTTCAGGGCGTGCCCGATCCGGGCCGCGACGTACGCCGGCATCTGCGCGTTGACGTCCTGCGCCTCCTCCAGGATCCGGAACTGGTGGCCGGCATCCCTGCGGACCTGCCAGGCCAGGTAGGTGGGGTCGAGGGGGATGCAGTGCCCACCCACCCCCGGCCCCGGGTAGAAGGGCATGAACCCGAAGGGCTTGGTCGCCGCGGCCTCCACGACCTCCCACACGTCGATCCCCATCTCCTCGCACAGCATGGCCATCTCGTTGGCCAGGGCCACGTTCACGTGCCGGAACGTGTTCTCGAGGAGCTTGGCCAGCTCCGTAGCGCGGAGCGAGGACAGGGCCACGACCTTCTCCACGAGCTGCTCGTAGAACACGACGGCCAGGCCGGTGGCCTCGGCCGTCATCCCCCCGACCAGCTTGGGGGTGTTCCGGAGCCCGAACTCCTGATTCCCCGGGTCGATCCGCTCCGGCGAGTAGGCCAGCAGGAAGTCCTTCCCGGCCACCAGGCCGGAGGCCTCCAGGGCGGGGCGGACCAGCTCGTCGGTGGTCCCCGGGTAGGTCGTGGACTCCAGGACCACCATCCGCCCCGGGGTGAGCTGGTCGGCCACCGTGCGGCACGCTCCCTCGACGAACGACAGGTCGGGGATGCCGTCCCGGATCGGCGTGGGGACGCACACCAGGACCACGTCGTGGTCCTTGATGGCGGCGGGATCGGTGGAGAACGAGGCCTTGCCGCTGGCAATCCCGGCCCGGAACAGGTCATCTCCCACACCGGGCACCGTGAGCCGGCCCGCGTCCAGGTCGGCGATCCGGACCGGGTCCACGTCGATGCCGGTCACCGGGAATCCCGCATCGGCGGCCGCGCAGACCAGCGACACGCCGACGTAGCCCTGACCGATCACGGCGATCGGCGCCTCGCGGGACAGGACGCGTCGCCTGAGGGCAGCGGTTCCTTTCATGGCACCTCCTCGGATGGGAGCGGGCTGGGTGGGGTGGAGATCAGCCGGCCTGGGCCAGCTCGGGTTCCCCGAGCTCCACCAGGCGCCGCACGGCACGGGCCCGCCGCCGGAAGCACTGGCGGCGCGACAGCCCGATCTGGCGGGCGATCTCCTCGGTGGGGGCCTGCTGGACATACCAGAGGACCAGCAGGCGTCTGTCGCCCTCGGTGAGCTCGGCGATGCGCCGGCACAGCTCGGTGCGATCATCGAGCGTGTCGAGGACGCCGGCCCGGAACCCGTAGCCGTTACCGCTTCCCCGCCGGGCCGAGCCCACCTGGAGCATCGAGCCCGTGGGGGGCTGCCACCAGTCGGTGTAGGTGGTCAGGCACCGGGCCACGCCCTCCGGTGTGGCCAGCAAGGGGAAAGGTGACACCGACATGCTAGAGGTTAGACCCTTTACGGGTGCCGCGGAAGGTGGGGAATACCCGTATACCGGCCAGGCGCCGGAAGCGCGGGGTCCGGTAGTAGTAGTAGTAGCGGCGGGGCATCGGCGCCTCCCGGGCCGCGTTGAGGGCCACCCCGATCACCCGGGCGTGGAACCGTTCCAGGAGCTCAGAGGTGCGCTCGGCGACCTGCGCGGTCGTCCGGCGGGCCCGGGCCACGACAACCACCGCGTCCACCAGGGGCAGCAGGTGGGTGGCGTCGCTGGCCACGAGGATCGGCGCCGTGTCCAGGATGACCACGTCGGCCCCCTGACGAGCCTCCTCCACGGCCCTGGCCATCCCCGGCGAGGCCAGGAGCTCCCCGGGATGGTCCGGCGGCGGTCCGCTGGGCACGAGCCGGACCTTGGCCAGCTCGGTCTTGCGGACGTGGCCCCGGAGCAACGGGGTGTCGCTGCTCGTGGCCAGGGCCCTGGCCAGGCCCCGGTCGTTGGGCACCCCGAACAGCCGGTGGAGAGTGGGGCGGCGGAAGTCGCACGACAGGATGACAACGGTCTTCCCCAGCTCGGCGAACACGGAGGCCAGGTTGGAGACCACGGTGGACTTGCCCTCGGACGGGCCGGGGCTGGTGACCAGGATCGTGCGGCCCGGGCCGTCTGCCACTCTGCCCTCGCCGAGGACGTGCCCGTTGCCCTCCGGCCCGGCTGGGGGCCGGAGGATGGCCGCCCCCAGGAGCCGGAACGCATCGGCCGCGTAGGACCTCCCCCGGTCCTTGCGAACGTCCAGGTCCCGGCGGTTGCGGCGCGGGACGAAGGGGATCTCGGCCAGGACCGGGTGCCCGAAGTGCTTCTCCGCCCCTTGCTTGTTCCGGATCCTGGTGTCGAAGCGCTCCAGCACCAGGGCCAGAGCCAGACCCGCCAGGAGACCGAGGATGGCAGCCAGGAGCACCCGGGCGGTTCGGCTGCTCGGCGCCGTGATACCTGAGCTCTCCGAGGGGACTGCCTGGGCCCGCTCGATGATCTCCAGCACGGGCAACGTGGAGACGTTCGCTTGCTGGAGCCGCTCGTAGGCGAAGCTCAGCCGCCGGATCTTGGCGTCCCGCTCGGCCCGATAGATGGCCAGGCGGCTCCCGGACGCGGACCGGACCTTCCGCTCCAGCGAGTTGATCTCCCTCGTCAGCTGGTCGACCGTCTCCGATGCCGCGGTGATGGCCTGGTCGGCGGCCTCCTCGTTGCGATCCTGGAGGAAGCCCAGGAGCTCCACGGCGAACGTATTGGCCAGGGACTCCGCCCGCTCCGGGTCGGGATCGCGGGCCGTGATGTGGAGCTGGCCAGTTTCCGTGTTGGCGCCGACCTCGACGGCCCTGGCCAGCTGGACCGGGCTCTGAAGATCGCGGAGCCGCCGGTCCACGCGGACCGGCACCTCCCCTACCGTGGTCAGCGCGGCGATGGCCTTGAGGTTCACCGCCTGCTCGGTGAAGCCCCTCGTGCGGAGGAGCACGGCCCGTGCTTCGTACGAGCGCACCGGGGGACCGACGGGGACGACGGCGGTGGTGGCGAAGGCCACCAGGCCGGCCAGCACGACGCTGGATGCGATGACGGTCCACCGGCGGCGAAGCGCTCTCAGGTAATCGATGGGCTCCACGGGCGATTCCCTCCATTCGATGCGAAGGCGACGGAAACCGCCGCAGCCTGATTCGGGACTCCGAGCTTGGCGAAGATATGCGTCTTGTGTCGCTCCACGGTCTTGGGGCTGATGCCGAGGTGACGGGCGACCTGCTTGCCGACCAGCCCGCGGGCCACCAGCTCAAGGACCTCGCGCTCCCGCCGGGTCAGCGGCTGGCCGTCGCGCCCCCGGATGCCCGGGACCAGCGCCGCGGCCAGGGCGCCCAGCCCGTCGGACGCCGAGATCCACACGCCCTCGTCCCCGTCGCCGGGACGGCCAACGAACACCACCCGCACGCCTTCCCGGCGCAGCGCGGCGGCCACGACCTGTCCCCGGGGAACGTCCGGGTCCATGGCCACGGCGTCCAGCCGCCCGGCCATCGGCTCCAGCTCGAGGGGGTCGTCGGTGGCCCGGACGGGGACCAGGCCCGGGTAGCCGGCCAGCCCCGCGGCCAGCCCCTCCGCCACCAGCGCGTGCCGGTGGACCACGGCCACGACCCGGGGCCTCACGCGACCTCCTGCCGGAGGCTCTGCCGGGCGAAGTCCTTCATCCTGGTGGCCAGCTCCCGGTCCATGCCCTCCCGAGCCAGGGACTCCAGCTGGAACAGGGCCTCGCGCAGGAGCGCGGGGCTGGGGACCGGCGGGCCGCTGACCACGATCGAGGGGTGCCCGCTGGGGAGCACCCTCTCGTCGGGATCGGAGACCTCCTCGACCAGCTTCTCACCCGGGCGGGCTCCGATGATCTCGATCTCGATGTCCCGTCCCGGCACCCGGCCGGACAGGCGGATCAGCCGGCGGGCCAGGTCCAGGATGTTCACGGGCTGGCCCATGTCCAGGGTGAAGACCTCTCCCCCCTCGGCCATAGCCCCGGCCTGGAGGACCAGCTGGACGGCCTCCTGGACGCTCATGAAGTATCGGGCCATCGAGGGGTCGGTCACGGTGACCGGACCTCCCCTGGCGATCTGGCGGAAGAACGTGGGTATCACGCTGCCCCGGCTGCCCAGGACGTTGCCGAACCGGACCGCGCAGAGGGTCATCCCGCTGCCGTGGAGACTGCGCACGATCTGCTCCGCGAACCACTTCGAGGCCCCCATGACGCTGGCCGGGTGCACGGCCTTATCGGTTGAGATGAGCACGAACCGCGACACGCCCGTGGCTACACTGGCGTCGACCACGTTGGCGGTGCCCATCACGTTGGTCAGCAGGGCCTCCGCGGGCTGCGACTCCAGGATGTCGACGTGCTTGTGGGCGGCGGCGTGGAACACGACCTGCGGACGGAGGGCCGTGAACACCCCCAGCACCCGGTCCCGCTCCCTGATGTCGGCTAGGACCGAGACGAGGCCCTCCCGGGGACCCAGCTCGACCATGGCGTCGTGCAGGTGGGTCTCGTCGTGGTCCAGGAGGACGACCGTGGCCGGGTCGAACGAGGCCACCTGGCGGACGATCTCCGCGCCGATCGACCCGCCGGCCCCCGTGACCAGGACCCGCTTGCCGTGGAGGAGCGTGCGCACCGCGTCGAGGTCGGTCTCGACCTGCTGGCGGCCCAGGAGGTCCTCGATCCGGAGGTCCCGGATGTCGCGGGCCGAGACCCGGCCGCCGACCACCTCGCGCATCGAGGGCAGGACGCGCAGGGGGACGCCGGCCTGCTCGCACAGTCCCGCCACCTCCTGCACGACCTCGCCGGTGACCGACGGGATGGCCAGGAGCACCTCGTCCACCTCATGCGAGGGGACCAGGGATGGGATCGCCTGACGGCTCCCGAGGATGGGCATGCCGTGCAGCGTCAGCCCGAGCTTTCGGGGATCGTCGTCCACCACGCCCACCGGGTCCAGGCCGTGCGCCTGGTTCCGGAGGATGTCCAGCAGTACGGTCGAGGCCGCGTCACCGGCTCCCATGACCAGGACGCGCCGGCGGTTACCGATCGCCGTTCGCCGCCGGAGCGCGAACAGCCGGCTCTGGAACCGGATGGCCCCGATGCCGACCAGCGCGATCGTCGCTCCCATCACCAGCACGGACAGGGGCATGGGACGGGTCGGTCCCGAAGAGATGAAGCCCGACCCGACGACGAGCACGCCCGAGGTCAGCCCCGCCAGGACCACCCGACGGGCCTCCTGGATGCTGGCGTAGCGCCACATCTGCCCGTACAGGCCGAACAGGTAGTTGGACAGGAGGTGGATCAGCGTGATCAGCGGGGCGTGGCGGATGAAGTTGTTCCAGTACGCGCCGGGGACCTCGCCCTCGAAGCGCAACACGAGGGGGGCCAGGTACGCGGCCAGGACCAGGCCCATGTCCAGGAACGCCAGCGGCACGTCGCGACGCAGCCTCACCGCGATCCGCGGTGCCCATCCCGTCTTGCCCGTGCTGGCCGGTCTCGGCTCTTCCAAGCGCTCCACGCAACTCTCCGATATCGTGAACCGCGAGTGTAGGTGGGGTCTCCTGCGCTGAGCATGAACCGGGGAGCGTATCTTTCCTACGCCCCCAGCCGTAGGGGTCCGCGGCACGCTCAGGTGAGAGAATTTAGCGCGTTCTGCGTATGTACACGCGCTGAAGGAGGAAGAGAATCTCCTCACGGGCCCAGCCGGGGCCCCCGTGCGTGCGTGGACAGGAGAAG
>DASWKD010000220.1:0-1848 GCA_036396815.1 Actinomycetota bacterium
CAAGACCCTGAAGCGCGAGGTCACCGCCGGACCGGTGCTCCGGGCCGCGGCGTCCGGCGGCCTGGTCATCGGCCGGGCCCTGGACCGGTCTCTCCCCGCCCTGCGCGAGGCCGCCGCCCACCTCCCGGCCGGCCCGGCCGCCGCGGCGTGCGACGTCGCCGACCAGCGCCCCCTCCTGTGCGTGAACGGCACGGGGCCCAACGCGATGGACGCCGAGGCCGTCCTGGTGGTGGACCTGGGCGGCGACGACACCTACACGTCCTCGGCCGGCGGGGCCAGCAGCGCCCGGTGCCTGGACGACCCCGAGGACACCTCGTGCAACGCCAGCGTCCTGGTGGACCTGGGCGGCGACGACACCTACGTCCTGGACGGCGCGATCTCCCACGACCACATGGTGGGCGCGGGCTCGGCCCTGACCGGCGTGGGCATCCTGGTGGACGCGGCCGGGGACGATGCGTACCTGGCCCGGGTCCCCGACCGCCCGGACTCGCTCGATCAGTCCTACGTGTTCGGCTCCGGCAACACGGGCCTGGGCCTGCTGGCAGATCTGGCCGGCGACGACCGCTACGAGCTCACCGGGGCCTCGAAGGACACCTTCGCCCCGTACACACACGGAGCCTCGCTGACCGGGATGGGCGCCCTCCTGGACATGGACGGGGCCAACACGTACCGCACGGTGATCACCGGCCCGCAGCCGGACGACCCGGAGCGCCCCCTGATCGAGAACGACCTGATCCAGTCGATGGGGGTGGGCGTGTTCGGGGGCGGGGCCCTGGTGGACCGGACCGGCTACGCCACGTTCGAGGCCCGGGTGGACATCACCGCCGGCCAGCGGGAAGAGACGAACTCGGCCGGCGTGGCCGCCCAGGGGGTGGGCCTGATCGGCGACGCCGCGCTGTTCGCCGGCGCCGGGCCCACCACGTACCGGGCCGAGGCCCGGCGGGTGGCCTCGGCACAGGTCCCCGGCCGGTCCTCGGAGCCCGAGCCCGACGAGTGGGGCGAGATCCCGCCCACCGGCCGGCTCCCCGGGGCCGCGGCGGCCACCGCGCAGGGCGTGGCCGCCCTGGGCTTCGTGGTCATGGAGGACGCCGGCGGCGACGACACGTACCTGGACCACGCCCGGAGCGAGCATCACCTGACGGCGGTGGCCGAGGACGGGTGCGGCTGCGACCGGGCCATCGCCACGCTGGACGTGACCGGCGACTACTCGGCCAGCGCCGGAGTGTCCACCCAAGGTGTGGGCTCGGCCATCTTCGCGCCGGACGCCGGGGTGATCCTCCATGACCGAGGCGGGGACGACACGTACTCCGCCCGCGCGGAGATGATCATCACCTCCCGGGCCGAGAACCGCCTGGCCGATCCCAGCGCCGGGGCCCGAGCGGAGGCCATCCCCTACAACTACCCCGGCCTCAACGCGTTCGGCCAGGGCCTGGGCTCCGACTTCGCCCCCACGGTGCTCCAGGACGACGGCGGCGACGACACCTACGAGCTGATCACCCTGGCCACCACCGACGCCTCGGCCGACGCCGGCCAGGGACCGGCCACCGCAAGGTCCGTGGGGAGCCAGCCCAACACGCACGGCCAGGGGTCCTCGTACTGGGATCCCGCCCACGGCGCGCTGATCGACCTGGGCGGGCGGGACGACTACCAGGCTCACGCCATCTCCCGGGCCACCACGTCGCCGAACCCCGGGGCATGGGACGTGCCCCGCACGATCGCCGCCCAGGGCGGGGTGGGCGGAACCCTGGTGGACGTGGACGAGGGCATCGCCGATACGTTCGCGGCCACCCCGGAGCGAGGTCCCGGCGTGGGCGTCCGGGGCGAGGGCCCCGGGTGGGTGGACGTCCT
>DASWKD010000221.1:0-2697 GCA_036396815.1 Actinomycetota bacterium
GGGCGAGGATCCTGGGGGACACGTGGTCATCGGGGATGTTCTCGTTCCCTTCCTCAGGGCACGCCTCAAAGAAGGGACAGAGGACGAGCTCCGGAGAGCGTTCGGGTTCATCGAGGGGATGGCCCGGAGCACGGATGATGACGTCGTCAACATCGTGTACGTCTCGATCTGCGAACCTCTGGGTGGAGACCGGGACCTCCTGAAGCGAGCCAGGGCGTACATGGGTCCGCGAACCCTCACCATCTCAGGCGAGGTCGAAGCTTGGTGGCGACGCTTCCTCACGTGGCTCCGCCGACGCTAGGTGGCCACCTGCCCCCGAACCCTGCCCCACCCCCTTGGTAACTGATGTGAGTTTTGTTAACTCATGAGTTAACACGGATTAACTTACATCACTGTAATTCGCTCCAAACCGTTGACCTGGTGGAGTGTAGGTGGCATAAACGTGGAGCTCTGTGGAGGAGAGGGGAGTCGTGGCGGAGCTCCTGGGTGAGCACCACTATCAGCTGGACCCGAAGGGGAGGATCTCGCTCCCGGCGAAGTTCCGGGACGCCTTCTCGGACGGCGTGTACCTGACCCTGGGCCAGGACGGCTGCCTGTTCGCCTTCCCCCGAGCGGAGTGGGACCGGAGGCGGGCCGAGGTCAAGGCCCTGCCCATCTCCGATCCCAAGAACCGGGCCTACTCCCGGATGTTCTTCGGCAGCGCAGAGCGGGTGGAGATCGACGGCCAGGGACGGATGGTCCTTCCCCGGACCCTGCGGGAGACGGCCCACCTGGGGGCGGAGGTGGCGGTGGTCGGGGTGTCCGACCGCCTGGAGATCTGGGACGCGGAGGAGTGGGCCCGGTACCGGGACGCGCACGGCGGGTCCTACGCCAGCGGCTCGCTGGTCCCGGAGCGAGGGTGAAGGAGGGCGGCATGAGCAGGGAAGTGGGACAGTCGATGTACCTGATGGCCCTGATGGCGGCCGTGGTCGGCGCCTACGTGGGCCTGGGACTCCTGGCCATCCGGTGGCTTGGCTGATGCGCTCCACGCCCCGGTGCTCGTCAGCGAGGTGGTCCGCCTGATGGCGGGCGCGGCCACGGTGCTGGACCTCACGGTGGGAGCCGGCGGGCACGCCGCCGCCCTGCTGGAGGCCGGCGTGGACCGGGTGGTGGGGTCGGATCGGGACCCCGACGCCCTGGAGGCCTCGCGCCAGCGGCTGGCCTGGGCCGGCCCGCGGTTCACCGCGGTGGCCGGCACGTTCTCCGACATCGAGCGGATCGCGGCGGAGGCCGGGGTCCGGGCGGTCGACGGCATCCTGTACGACCTGGGTGTCTCCTCTCTCCACCTCGACCGCCCGGAGCGCGGCTTCTCCTACCGGTCCCCCGGGCCCCTGGACATGCGCATGGGCCCGGGGGAGCGTACCGCCGCCGACGTCGTGAACACCTACCCGGAAGAGGAGCTGTCCCGGGTGATCTTCGAGCTGGGCGAGGAGCGCCATGCCCGGCGGATCGCCGGGGCCATCGTCCGGGCCCGGACCCGGGCGCCCTTGCAGGACACCGGAGAGCTGGCCCGGATCGTGGCCGGGGCCGTGCCCAAGCGGCGGGGCGGCCCGCATCCGGCCCGCCGCACGTTCCAGGCCATCCGGATCGAGGTCAACCGGGAGCTCGAGGAGCTCACCGCCTCCCTTCCCCGGGCGGTGAGCCTCCTCGCTCCCGGTGGGCGGGTGGTGGTCATCTCCTACCACTCGCTGGAGGACCGGATCGTCAAGCGGTTCTTCCTGGGAGAGGAGCGCCTGGAGGTCCTGACCAAGAAGCCGGTCACGCCGTCTGCGGCGGAGGCCGGGCGGAACCCCCGGGCCCGGAGCGCCAAGCTCCGGGCGGCGCGGAGGGCCGCCTGATGGCCGTCGCCGCGCGGAGGCTGGAGGCCGCTCATCCCCGGATCGCGGTCCGCCGGCCGGCCCGGACCAGGCGGCGGGCCCGGAGCCAGGGGGTCCCCTTCGGCCTGTTCGCGCTGATCGCGGTGGCCGCGGTGATCGTGGGACTGGTCGCCGCCCAGGCCATCGTGGCCCAGGACTCGTTCCGGCTGGCCGAGCTGGGGAGGACGGCGGCCCGCCTGGAGGAGGACTACGGGCGCCTGCGGCTGGAAGCAGCCAAGCTTTCCTCGCCCGAGCGGATCGCCACGGCCGCTCGCAAGGCCGGCCTGGTGGTGCCCGAGGACGTGCAGATGGTCTCGCTTCCCCCCACCCCCGGCCGGGGCATGGACGATGGCGCCCCGGACCAGGGAGGGGCCCTGGCGTTGAAGGGGGTCCTCGGGGGAGCGCCGTGAGCAGGGGGCCGTCCCGTCCGCCCGCCGGCCGGGTGGGGTCGCTGTTCCTGGTCATGATCCTGGCCTTCGTGATGCTGGCCGGCCGGCTGTTCCAGCTCCAGCTCCGGGACGCGCCCGCGTACGCCGCGCTGGCCCGCGACCAGCGGGTCCGGACCGTGGCCCTGCCGGCCACCCGCGGGGCCATCTACGACCGCGAGGGGAGCGAGCTGGCCCTGTCGCTCCCGGCCGCCGCGGTGTTCGCCAACCCCACGCTGATCCGGGACCCGGCGGGAGCGGCGGTGGTCCTGGCCCGGGCCCTCGATCGTCCGCGCCGGGAGCTGGAGGAGGCCCTGGCCCGCGACACCACGTTCACGTACCTGGCCCGGCGGGTGGACCCGGCGGTGGCCCGGAAG
>DASWKD010000222.1:0-6342 GCA_036396815.1 Actinomycetota bacterium
GTCCAGCGAAGCCGCGAACACCCGCACGGACGGGTGGGCTTCCTCCATGGCCTTCACGCCCTCCGGCGCGGCCACCACGCAGATCATGCGCACGGTGGCCGGTCCCTTGGCGGTGATGCTGGTCACCGCCCGGGCCGCCGAGCCCCCCGTGGCCAGCATCGGGTCCATGAGCAGGACGTGTTCGCCGGCCACCGGCGGCAGCTTCTCGTAGTACTCGGTGGGCTCCAGGGTCTCCTCGTCGCGCTCCAGGCCGATGTAGCCCACGGACACGTCGGGGAACAGGTCGGTGACCGCCTCCAGCATGCCCAGTCCCGCTCGGAGCACGGGCACGGCCACGATCCCGGCCAGGGCCCGGCCCTCGGTCTCCTCCAGCGGGGTGGGCACCCGGCGAGCGGTGGAGGGCAGGTCCCGGGTGGCCTCCAGGGCCAGCACGGCGGTCAGGCGGCGGGTCAGGGTCCGGAACACGGCCGGGGTGGTCTCCCGGTCGCGGAGCTCGGACAGCAGGTGCCCGGCCAGCGGATGGTCCACCACCGTCAGCGGCATGGTGCGGCGATCGTACCGGTTCCTCACATCCTCGTGTTGACGCGGCCCGCCTCCGACCACGACAATCGCCCCCGGAGCCTGCCGAGGGGAACGAAGGGGGGAAGCAGGCATGCGAGGAGCGCGATCGGGCGCCCTGGCCGTGGTGCTGGTCCTGGCCGCGGCGGCGTGCAACACGGGTGGAGGAGGAGACGGGGGCGGAGGCACCGCCGGCCCCTGCGATCCGGGCGACAAGGCATCCGACAGCGGGATCGGCGTGGGCGTCGCTTTCGACGTGGGCGGGCTGGGCGACCAGTCTTTCAACGACGCCGCAAAGCGAGGCCTGGACGCGGCCATCGACGCGGGCGCCGTGTCCCGGGCAGACTGCATCGAGCCCAACGCCACGGGATCCAACCGGGACGACAACGTGGTCCTGCTGGCCGACGAGGAGTACGAGCTGATCGGGGCCATCGGGTTCGCGTTCTCCGAGGGTATCGCGGGCATCGCGGCGGATTACCCGGACACGCGGTTCGCGGTCATCGACGGGTTCGCCACCACCATCGCCACGGACGCCGACAACATCGTGGACCTGGCGTTCAAGGAGCACGAGGGCTCGTACCTGGTGGGAGCGGCGGCGGCCATGACCTCTGAGGCGGGGACGATCGGCTTCCTGGGTGGCCAGCGAGGCACCGGTCTGATCGAGAAGTTCCAGGCCGGCTACGAGGCCGGCGCCAAGGCCATCAACCCCGACATCGAGATTCTGGTGGAGTACATCGGGGACGACACCACGGCGTTCAACGACCCCACTAAGGGCGAGGCGCTGTCGGCCAAGATGTACGACGGCGGGGCCGACGTGGTCTACCACGCCGCGGGCGCGTCGGGGGCGGGCCTGTTCCAGGCCGCGGTGGCCGCGGACGGCCTGGCCATCGGGGTGGACTCGGACCAGTACCTCACGGCCAGCCCGGAGCAGCAGCCGCACATCCTGACCTCGATGCTCAAGCGGGTGGACACGGCCATGGAGGACGTGATCACGGCGCTGGCGGCGGGCACCTTCGAGCCGGGGTTCAAGGTGTTCGGGATCGCGGAAGACGGCATCGACTACTCGAAGAGCAACACGGACCTGATGACGCCGGAGATCATCGCCCAGCTGGACGAGTTCAAGGCGGGGATCGTCGACGGGTCGATCACCGTCCCGGAGACGCCGGAGGGATGAGAGGAGTCCATGGCCCGAGGTGAGGGCTCGGAGCGAGCGGGGCGCGAGCGCGCCCCGCTCGTCTCCATGGAAGGCATCACCAAGCGGTTCCCCGGCGTGATGGCCAACGACCGGGTGGACCTCACGCTCCGCGAGGGCGAGATCCACGCCCTGATCGGGGAGAACGGCGCCGGGAAGTCCACGCTGATGCGGGTCCTGTACGGCCTGTACCCGCCGGATGAGGGCCGGATCGAGGTCCGCGGGCGGCCCGTGAAGATCGGCTCGCCCCGCCAGGCCATCGCCCTGGGGATCGGCATGGTCCACCAGCACTTCATGCTGGTCGAACGGTTCACGGTCACCGAGAACATCGTCCTCGGCGCGGAGGGCGGCTTCGTGGTGGACCGCGACGCCGCCGCCGCGAAGATCTCGGACCTGGCACGGATCTACGGCCTGGGTGTGAACCCGGACCGGCGGGTCGAGGAGCTGTCGGTGGGCCAGGAGCAGCGGGTGGAGATCCTCAAGGCCCTGTACCGCGGGGTGGACCTCCTGATCCTGGACGAGCCCACCGCGGTGCTCGCTCCGAGCGAGGTGGACGAGCTGTTCGGCAACCTGCGGAAGCTCCGCGAGGACGGCAAGACCGTGGTGTTCATCAGCCACAAGCTCGAGGAGGTCATGGAGATCGCCGACCGGATCACGGTGCTCCGCCGTGGGAGCGTGGTGGGGGAGACCACCCCGGCCCAGACCACCAAGGAGCGGCTGGCCGAGATGATGGTCGGCCGTCCGGTCCTGTTCCGTCTGGAGAAGCCGGCCGCGCCCATCGGCGACCCCGTCCTGAGCATCGAGGGGCTCCGGGTCGGTGAGGAGCTCAAGGGGATCGACCTCCAGATCCGGGCCGGGGAGATCGTGGGCGTGGCCGGCGTGGAGGGCAACGGCCAGCCGGCCCTGGCGGAGAGCGTTGTCGGGCTGCGCCGGCCGGACGCCGGGCGGATCCTCCTGGGCGGGGAGGACCTGGCCGGCCGGTCGGTGGCCGAGATCCGCTCCCGGCGGGTGGCCTACGTGCCCGAGGACCGGCACGACCGCGGACTGATCCTCGACATGCCGCTGTGGGAGAACGCGGTCCTGGGCCGGCAGGGGGGGAAGCGGTTCGCCGGCGCCCTGGGCCTCCTGTCGATCAAGAAGATCAAGGACATGGCCGCCCGGATGGTCAAGCGGTTCGACGTCCGGGCCCGCGGGATCGGCGTGGACGCGGCCACGCTGTCCGGCGGGAACCAGCAGAAGCTGATCCTGGCCCGGGAGCTGGACGAGGACCCCATCCTGCTGGTGGCCCACCAGCCCACCCGGGGACTGGACGTGGGAGCGATCGAGTTCGTGTGGTCGCGCCTGCTGGAGCAGAAGGCCAAGGGCCGGGCCATCCTGCTGATCTCTTCGGAGCTCGACGAGATCTACGCGCTGTCGGACCGCATCGTCACCATCTACGAGGGCCAGCTGACCGGCGAATACGCCCCCGACGCCCCGGCCGAGGACGTGGGCATCGGGATGTGCGGCGGCGTGGAGGCCGGGGCGGCCTGATGGCGCCCGGCCCGCCGTCGGCCAAGGCTCCCCGGTTCGAGTTCCTCCGCGGCCAGGCGCTGGCCCTGGGCGGGGCGTTCCTGTTCGCGGGGCTGGTGGGCAGCATCATCATCGCCGTGTATGGGGAGAACCCCCTGGGCATCTACGCCACGGTGTGGGAGTTCTCCACCCGGCGCCTGTCGGACGTCGGCCGCGTGCTGACGAACGCCACACCCCTGATCTTCTCCGGCCTGGCCGTGGCGGTGGCGTTCAAGGCCGGGCTGTTCAACATCGGGGTGGAGGGCCAGTACAAGGTGGGGATGGCCGCGGCCACGGCCGTGGCGGTGAGCGTGGACCTGCCGGCGTTCCTGCTGGTCCCCCTGGTCGTCCTGGCGGCCATGGCTGCGTCCACGGCGTGGGCGGCCATCCCGGCCGTGCTCCGGGTCAAGACCGGGGCCCACGAGGTGGTGACCACGATCATGATGAACCTGATCGCGGTGAGCCTGGTGGCCTGGGCGCTCTTGAACCCCCTGCGGACCTCCGAGCAGGGCCTGATCGACCTCCGGTCGGACGTGTTCCCCGAGGCCGCCCGCATCCCCCTCCTGGGCCCGTCGCTGGGGCTGGACATCCCCCGTTCGGTGAACCTGTCCTGGCTGTTCGTGGTGGCCATCCTGGCCTGCGTCGTGGTGTGGATCCTGCTGTATCGGTCCCGGCTGGGGTTCGAGGTTCGCGCCGTGGGCGCCTCGGCCGGCTCGGCGGAGGCCGGCGGGGTGTCGATCGGGGCCACCCAGATCAAGGTGTTCCTGATCAGCGGAGCCCTGGCCGGCCTGGTGGGCCTGAACCACCTCCTGGCCGACAAGGGCTTCCTGGGGGTGAACTACCAGAGCGGGCTCGGCTTCGAGGGCATCGCCGTCGCGTTCCTGGGCCGCAACCATCCCTTCGGCATCCTGCTGTCGGCCATCCTGATCGGCGTCATCACCCGGGGGCAGGACGGCGTGGCGGTGACCAGCTCCCTGCCCACGGAGATCCTGATCATCCTCCAGGGAGTCCTGATCCTGTCGGTGGTCATCGCCTACGAGCTGGTCAACCGAGCCCTGCGCAGGCGCCAGCTGCATGCGGCCGAGGCCTCGCCGGTGGAGCCCGTGCCCGAGGGGGCGGCGTAGATGGCCCTCCTGGACCTCGGCGCGGCCATCGCCCTGGGCCTCCGGTACTTCACGATCATCTACCTGGCCGGTCTGGGCGGCCTGTTCAGCGAGCGCTCGGGCATCGTCAACATCGGCCTGGAGGGGATCATGGTCGTGGGGACGGTCACCGGGGCGTGGGGGACGATCCAGTTCGGCCCCCTGGCCGGCCTGGCCATCGGGGCCCTGGCCGGGGTGGTGTTCTCGATGATCCACGCCGTGGCCACGGTGACGTTCCGGGTGGATCACATCGTGTCGGGCGTGGTGCTCAACCTGGTGGCCATCGGCCTGGCCCGGTTCCTGTCCACGGTGTTCTTCGGTCAGGCCACCCAGTCCGATCCGGGGATCCCCCGGCTGGGGACCTGGGACGTGCCCGGCCTCGAGGCCCTCCCCGCGGGGCTGGGCCGGGCCTTCCAGGGCCTGTCGCCGGTGGTGGTGTTCGCGCTGCTGGTCACGATCCCGGCGGTGCTGCTCCTCAACCGCACCCGGTTCGGGCTCCGCCTGCGCTCCGCCGGGGAGAACCCGGAGGCGGCCCGGACGCTGGGCGTGGCCGTGACCCCGATCCGGTACGTGGGGGTCGGCATCTCCGGCCTGCTGGCCGGGCTGTCCGGCGCGTTCCTGGCCATCGAGATCAACGGCCTGTTCCGCGAGGGTCAGACCCAGGGCCTGGGCTTCATCGCCCTGGCCGCGCTGATCCTCGGGAACTGGAACCCGCGCCGGCTGATGATCGGGGCCCTGCTGTTCGGCTTCGCCCAGGCCATCCCGCTCCGGCTGAACGACGCGCCGGTGATCTCGCTCCTGCCCGAGCAGTTCATCCGCATGATCCCGTTCGTGATCACGATCATCGCCATCGCCGGGTTCGTTGGCCGGGTCCAGCCCCCGGCCGCGGCCGGCAAGGCCTACTCGGGAGCCGGCGGGACCTGACCCTTACGCCGGGATGACCGGGGTCAGCTCGGCGATCAACAGGCCGGCCTGCTTCCAGGTCCCGATCGTCTGGGCCGGGGTGATGTGCCGGTCCCGGCGGCGGTCGGCCAGGAACCCCGCGGCCTGGTCGTACTCGGGGCTGTGCGGGGGGATCAGCCGCACGGATGCCGGGAACCGGTCCAGGCGGGTGTCCCGGCCCTTGCGCCGGGTGACCACCGTGAGCTGGGTGGCCTCGGGGAGGCCGGGGATGACCTGCTCCCCGCGCCCTTCCTCGGCGTGAAGGACGTAGATCCGGCCCTGGCGGTACACGAACCACACGGGGACGGGGTGTGACCCGTTGGCCTCCGGCCCCACCCAGATCACGTCGGACTTCTTGAGGCCGTCCTCGACCTCCTTGGGGAGCTTCTCCGGCGCTCCCGACAGCGTGACCTGGAAGTCGACCTGGCCCTGGACCTCGCCGTCGATCAGGAACGAGGCCACGTAGATGCCCAGCTCGTGCAGGGTGGCGTCCCGGACCACGTCGATGATCTCGGTCAGGTCCATCTGGCCGGGGAACCGCCGGGGGCGCACCTGGCCGGCGTAGGCCACCCGGCCCGACGGGGCGATCAGCTGGAAGTGCTCGGTCGACGTCCCCTGGGGCGCCTTCCACCTGCGGATCACGGCGAAGGGCACGG
Organism: Actinomycetota bacterium; assembly: GCA_036396815.1. GTDB lineage: Bacteria > Actinomycetota > UBA4738 > UBA4738 > CALAEC01 > DASWKD01. The sequence goes on from DASWKD010000222.1 coordinate 6,039, forward strand.
CCGGCGCGGGGAGGCCCAGGACGTACACCAGGGGCTGCCCCTCGGGACCCTCGGCGTCGTGGTGGCGGACGTCCAGGACGTTCGCGAAGACGAGCTCGGCCTTGGCCACGGGCGAAGGATAGCGGAGGTCAGGCCATCCGGGCGAGCCACAGGGAGGGCTCCTCGAGCTCCGGGTACGAGGGCAGCGAGTCCGCCGAGCCCCACATCCGGGCCAGGGTGGGCTCGTCGGTGAGCTCGGCCACCTTGGCGCAGAACGCCCGGCCCAGGCGGTACGGCTCGGGGTCCGCGGGCAGGCCGAACAGGC
>DASWKD010000223.1:0-2102 GCA_036396815.1 Actinomycetota bacterium
GGGGTGCTCGAACGGGACCGAGAACCGATGCTCGTTGACCCGCTTGACCTGCGAGCCCAGGCCCAGGATGAACCGGCCCTCGGACAGCTCCTGGATATCCCGGGCCGACATGGCGGTGATGGTCGGGCTCCGCGGGAAGGCCAGGGCGATGGCCGTGCCGATGGTCACCGAGGTCGTGGCCCGGGCCACCAGCGCGGCCTGGACGAACGCGGAGAACGCGGTCTCGGCCACCCACACGCTCTCGTACCCGCCGTCCTCGGCCGTGCGGGCCAGGTCCTCGATCCCGCCCATGTGGCCGCCGACCACGATACCCACTTCAGGCATGTGCGGAGACTAGCCCCCCCGGCGGCGAGTGCGCCACGGCGCTCAGGCTGGGGCGGGGTCCGGAGGGCGGACGACGCGCTTCTGGACATCGCCTTCCTGGACCCACGAGGTGGCGCACTCCAGGCACCGGGCTTCAGGTTGCTGCCGCAGCACGATCAACACTCGGCCGGATTCACACACGGGGCACCGCGGCATGCGAACCCTCCTCCCTCCCCGATCCGGGGTCCCGGCGGGCCCGACGCCCGCGTGGCCCACAGATGATGGGCTCGAACGCGCGGTCCCAAACCTAGACGCTGCGGACGTAGCGGCGGACGGCGGCCAGGAGCTCCTCGGACTTCTCCAGGCCCTCGCCGCCCTCGATGGCGTCGCGGACGCAGCCGTCGACGTGGTCCTCCAGGAGCATGAGCGCGGTCGCCTCTAAGCCTCGGCGGGCCGCGGCCACCTGGTCCAGGACGTCGATGCAGTACCGCTGGTCCTCGTACATCCGGCGGATGCCGGCCACCTGCCCCTCCACGCGGCGGAGGCGGTCGGCGATCTGCTTGGCCCGCGGTGGATCGGCGTGCACGCGCTTCCGCTCCTCAGTGGCCATGGTGCCCCCCTCCCGTCGGCGCTCCCAGGTACGCCTGCGGATCCTTCCGGAACCGCTCGGCGCATCCCTTCGAGCAGAAGTGGTACGTGGTGCCCTGGTGCTCCACGGCGTCGGCCGCGGTGGCCGGATCCACCTCCATGCCGCACACCGGGTCGATGGCCGTGGCCGGAGCCTCCGCGTGGCTCCCGGTCTCCACCGACGGCTCCACCGGGGCGGGCCCGCCCTCCGGAAGCTCCTTCGGCGCGTACCGGCGGAGGCGGTTGGCGTTGCCCACCACCGAAAGGGAGGACAGGGCCATGGCCCCGGCGGCGATCATCGGCGAGAGCAGGAGCCCGGTGAACGGATACAGCAGCCCCGCGGCCACCGGGATGCCGACCACGTTGTACACGAAGGCCAGGACCAGGTTCTGCCGGATGTTGCGCATGGTGGCCCGGGACAGGGACACCGCGGTGACCACGCCTCTCAGGTCACCGGAGATGATGGTCACGTCAGCGGCCTCGATGGCCACGTCGGTCCCGGTGCCGATGGCCATGCCCACGTCGGCCCGGGCCAGGGCCGGCGCGTCGTTGATGCCGTCGCCGACCATGGCCACCCGGCGGCCCTCGTCCCGCAGGCGGAGGATCTCGGCCTCCTTGCCCTCGGGGAGGACCTCGGCCAGGACCCGGCCGATGCCGGCCTCACGGGCGATGGCCGCCGCCGTGCGCGCGTTGTCGCCGGTGATCATGACCACATCCAGCCCCAGGTTCCGGAGGGCGGCGATGGCCTTGGCGGAGCCCGGCTTGATCGTGTCGGCCACGGCCACCGCGCCCAGGACCCGTCCGCCCGAGGCCACGAGCATCACGGTCTTGCCCTCGTGCTCCAGGCCGGTTGCCAGGTCCTCGGCCTCCGCGATGTCCACGCCGCTCTCCGACAGCAGGCGGCGGGTACCGACCAGGAGCTCGCGGCCGTCCACGGTCGCCTTGACGCCCTTGCCGGTCACCGAGTCGAACGCCTCGGCCGGAGGGACCTGGATCCCGCGCTCCTCCGCGCCGCGGATCACGGCGGCGGCGAGGGGATGCTCCGAGGCTCGCTCGGCGGCCGCGGTCAGGCGGAGGAGGTCCTCCTCGGTTCCCTCCAGGGGAACGACGTCGGTCAGGGCCGGTTCTCCGCGGGTGATGGTCCCCGTCTTGTCCAGGACAACGGTGTCCAG
>DASWKD010000224.1:0-3154 GCA_036396815.1 Actinomycetota bacterium
CATCCCCGGCTTCGTAGCGGTGAGCATGGTTGGCCATGCAGCGTACGGCGCGGCGGTAGGCCTCGTGTCCGAGCGCAGGGCGGCGCGGTGGCCGCGGTGAGCGGATCGCTGATCGGCGTGCTGTTCGTCGCCCTGTTCGCCTATCTGGACTGGCTGACCCATCGGAGCCTGCCGGTGGCGGTCGGGGGCGCCGCGGTGGCGATGACCCTGATCCTGGCCCGCGGGTGGATCGGCCGGCGGCTGCTCCAGGTGCCGGCCGTTGCCCAGCTTCCGCCGGTGGCCCGGCGGCTGCTCCTGGCCTTGGTGCCCCTGCTCTACTTCATGGTTCGGGGGGCGGGGACCTCGGGGGCGGGAGCGCTGGTCCTGATCCTCTCCATGCTGGTGGCCGGGGGACTGGCCCTGGCCGCGCCCTCGCTGGACGGCACGCTCCGAGGCTTCTACGCGGCCCGGAACCGGGCCCTCCCCGCCTGGCTCCGGGCGGTCCTGGTGCCGGTGGGGGCCATCCTGATCTCGTTCCTGGTGGTCCATGGGAGCCTGCTGGACCTCCCCGCCCTGTTCGGGGGGCAGACGAACTCGCCGGCCTCGCCCGCCGGACGGGAAGGCCGGTTCGCGTTGGCCATCATCCTCAGCGGGGTCCTGGGCATGTTGCTGCTCCGGGAGGAGGAACCCTCGTGATGGCTCGGCTGGCCGCCGCCACCATCATCATCCTGCTGACCGCGGCCCCGGCCCTGGCCGACGACTGCAACGTGTTCATCAACCCCGAGGACTGCGAGAACACGGCGTGGACGGTGGGCGCCGTGGCCACGGCGGCTGCGGCGGCCGCGGCGGCCACAGCCCTGACCCGCTCGGGCACCAGAGGCCCTCTCCCTCGGGACGAGGGCGAGTGCGGGGCGGAGATCCACGACCTGGACGGCCGGCTCAACCGGGAGGTCCATGCCCTGGAGACCTCGATCGACCGCTTCAACCGCGAGGCCCTGGGCCTCGACAGCCAGTTCGCCCGAGCCATCCGGACCTACCGCGACGAGGGAGAGATCGAGTGGCTGTCCCGCGCCAAGCATGCCCGGCGCAAGCTCCAGGAAGAGGCCCTGCCCGACATCCAGCGCGGGATCCCCGAGGTCATGGCCCTGTGGCGCCACCGCGAAGCCGTGTACCAGCACTGCCTGAGCCGCGGCATGCTCCCGCAGGGGACGTGGCGTCGGGAGGCGCCCTCCTTCAACGACCTGATGCCCCTGCCGGATTGGAGCGAGGACAACCCACCCCCGTTCATGGAAGAGGCCGAGGCGGAGGCCGGCGTCCGGACCCCGCCCGACCACGACGCGTTGATCGATTCCCTGGGCAAGCCGGGAACCACGGTGATCGACCCGTCGAACGCCCACAACCTGGGACCGCCGGAGCTGGTCGGACCGGGGGGCACGATCAAGGTCCCCCCTACCGCGCCCATGTGGGCCTCGCCCCTGGACGGCGTGCCGATCCCCAGGCCCACGATCGAGGGCGGGACCGTCACCGTGGACGTCGGCGTGGTGAAGGGAACCGTGCGCGTGACGAACGACGGCGGAAAGCTCGCCATCTCCGGCACCTACGAGGTCCCGTTCGGCGGCGGCAACGTGCAGGACGTGAAACGCCTCCAGAAGATGCTGGCCCAGATCAACCAGCAGATGCGGGAGGCGGGCATGGAGGTCAAGAGCATCGACGCGTCGGGCACCACGATCCGCATCCGAACCGGACCGATCGAGGGAGGATCGTGACCTCGGCCCTGGACCAGGCCCGGACGCTCCTGGAAGCCGAGGGGCACGAGGTGGTGAAGGCGAAGGGCGCCCTGGAGCTCAGGAGCGGGGATGGCGAGGGCATCCGCATCGAAACCGGGGACGATGGCGTGACCGTCGTCATGGTGGCGCCGATCACCGGCCCCACGCTCCGCCTCCTGCCGGGCGCCGGGGACGAGGAGCGCCGGCAGCGGCTGGCGCGTCTGGTGGACGAGGTCGCCATGACCAGGTCCGGCCTGCTCACCGCCACCGTGGAGGAGGACGCGGTCCGGATCGGGCACCCCGTCCGCGCAGACGGCCTGAGCCGGCACGCGCTGGCCTCGGCGGTGGGCGAGGTCCTCAAGGCCCGCCGTCAGCTGGAGGCGGCGCTGGTCGGCCGCGGCGACGGGCTGGCGGTCGAGGACCTATTCCCCGAGACCAGCTCGCTGGAGGAGCCGACGACCACCTTCTCCCCGACCCATGCCGTGCCCGCCGACGGGCTCCTGGCCTGGGATCAGCCGGACCCCGAGGCCCCGGCCGCGGCCACCCTCCCTCCGGGGAGTGGGATGCAGGTCCTCAACACGTGGGGAGACTGGGCCCAGGTCCGCGTGGAGAACGGGTGGCAAGGCTGGGTGGACGCACGGATGCTGGGGCCGCGGTGAGCGCGGGCACTGTTGACGTGCGAGCCGCGTTCACGGTGGCCGCCGCGGCCGTCATCGTGGCCACCGGGGCCGTGCTCCAGGTCGCGCTGGACCCGCCGACGGCGGGAGACACCGGCACCCCGGCCGGGGCGGGAGCCGGTGGGACGGGAGCGGCCGGCGGTGGGACCGGAACCGACGCCGGCGGGACGGACGGTCAGGCCGGCGAGCCGGTGGCCATCAGCCTGGTCTCGGCGACGGCCTCGGGGGCCGCGCCACCCGTGGACCGGGGCGGCGGGGTGTTCGACACGTACGACGCGCCCAACGCGATCGACGCCGACGACGCGACGGCCTGGTGCGTGCCGGGCGACGGCGGCGGACACTTCCTGGCCGTGGACCTCGGCGGGCCGTTCGAGGTGACTTCGGTGTCCATCATCCCCGGCTACGCGAAGGTCGATCCCCAGACCGGCGACGACCGCTTCTCCGAGAACCGCAGGATCCTGCGGGCCCGGATCGCCTTCGACCAGCTCCCTGCGGCCGAGCGGACGTTCGACCCTCCCAAGCCGAGGCTCATGCGGACCAGCATCGAGCCTCCGGTCCAGACGACGGCCGTGGTCATCGAGCCCTTGGACACCACCCCGCCGTCCCAGCCCAACCGGGACTACACCTGCATCTCCAACGTGGTGGTCTTCGGACGACCCGCCTGATCCAGGACCCGGGCTGCTTGCCCACCAACGTCTCCGCCGCTACGCTCCGGCATGTTCCTCGGCAGGA
>DASWKD010000225.1:0-1591 GCA_036396815.1 Actinomycetota bacterium
CATCCCCTGGAGCATCGGCACGCGGAGGGGGAGGACTGAGCCCGATCTCAGCCCTGGTGGCGCTCCAAGGCCAGCCGGATCAGCCGGTCCACCAAAGCGGGATATGTCAGGCCCGAGGCTTCCCACAGCAGCGGGTACATCGAGACCTTGGTGAAGCCCGGGATGGTGTTGATCTCGTTCACCACCACATCGCGGCCGGTCACGAAGAAGTCCACCCGGGCCATCCCCGCCGCGTCGATGGCCCGGAACGCGGCCACCGACAGGGCCTGGACCCGCTCCCGGGTCTCCTCCGGCAGATCCGCGGGTACGTCCAGCCGGGTGCCCTGGTCCAGGTACTTGGCCCGGTAGTCGTAGAACTCCGAGGCCGGGAGGATCTCCCCCGGCACCGACGCCACCGGGTCCTCGTTGCCCAGCACCGCGCACTCGATCTCCCGGGCCCCCTCCATGGCCCGCTCGATCAGGGCCTTGGGCCCGTGGCGGAAGGCCTCGTCCATGGCCCCGTCCAGGTCGGCCGAGGTCTTCACCTTGGAGATGCCCACGCTGGAGCCCAGCGAGCTCGGCTTGGTGAACACCGGGTACCCCAGGTCCCGGGCCGCGGCGTGGGCCGCCTCGGGGTCCTCGGACCACTGCTTCCGGGTCACCGCGGCGTGGGGGACCACCGGGAGACCGCCCGCGGCGAACAGCACCTTCTGCACGGCCTTGTCCATGCCCACCGCCGAGGCCAGGACGCCCGAGCCCACGTACGGGATCCCGGCCAGCTCCAGCAGGCCCTGGATCGTGCCGTCCTCGCCGAACGGGCCATGCAGGACCGGGAAGACCACGTCGATCGGCTCGGGGCCCGTCCCGGTGACCAGCTCCCGGCTGCCGGGCTCGAGGGCCAGGGATACCTCGTCGCCGGGGGCCGGCTCCACGGCAGGGAGGCGCGAGGCTCCGGGCTCGAGCACCGGCGGGCCGCCGGGGAGGACGTGCCATCCGCCGTCGCGGTCGATGCCGATGGCCACCGCGTCGTACGTCTCGGGGTCCAGAGCGTCCATCACCGAACGCGCGGAGACCACCGAGACCTCGTGCTCCTCGGAACGGCCGCCGAACAGCACGGCCACCCGGATCTTCCGGGTCACGCCTTCTCCAGGGCCCGCCCGATGTCCTCCAGCAGGTCGGCGGGGTCCTCGATGCCCACCGAGAGCCGGATCATGCCGTCGGGGATGCCCGAGGCCCGGCGCTCCTCGTCGGTCATCTGGGTGTGGGTCACCGTGGCCGGGTGGGTGACGATGGTCCGGGTGGCACCCAGGCTGGGGGCCACGATCGGCACCTCGACCGCCTCCATGAACCGCCGCCCTGCATCCAGCCCTCCGGCCAGCTCGAACGTGATCATGCCCGAGGCGTGGCGGAGCTGCTTCGCGACCACATCGTGGTCGGGGTGCGAGGCCAGGTCCGGGTACCACACGTGGGAGACCTTCTCGTGGCCGTCCAGCAGCTCGGCCAGCGCGCGGGCGTTGGCGCTGTGGCGGTCCATGCGGATGCCCAGCGTCTGGAGACCTCGCATGGTGAGCCACGCGTCGAACGGCGACATGATCCCGCCGAGGTCCACGCT
>DASWKD010000226.1:0-4534 GCA_036396815.1 Actinomycetota bacterium
GGACGTCGCAGAGGGCTGGTTCAAGGCGGTGGGCAACGCGGACCGTGCGGCGGTGGTCGGGTACGTGACCCCGGACACGGAGTTCAGCGTTCCCGGCGCACCGTCGCTCCGCGGAGTGGAGGCGATCGCCGCGTTCGTGGATGGCTACCTGACCGCGTTCCCGGGGGCCGGGTTCACCATGGACAACGTGTGGGAGCACGGGAACACGGCCATCGTCGAGGGGACGTACATCGGCACGCACACCGGCGTGATGCGCACCCCGGACGGGCAGGAGATCCCTCCCACCGGCAAGTCTGTGACGCTGCCCTTCGTGGCGATCTTCGACGCCGACGGCGCCACCATCCGCTCCAACCGCGTGTACTGGGACAACATGGGGTTCATGGCCCAGCTGGGCCTGATGCCCTCCTGACCTGAGGCCGGTTCGAAGCCGGCCGAGCGTGGTACAACCGAGGTGTGAGGACCCAGCGGCTGGGAGCGCACGGCCCGGAGCTATCCGTGGTCGGCTACGGCGCCTGGGAGGCCGGCGGCGACTTCTGGGGCCCGAACGAGTCCGAGGACCAGGTGGTCGGGGCCATCCGGGCCGGGCTGGACGCCGGCATCACCTGGGTCGACACGGCCGAGGTCTACGGGGACGGCGCCTCCGAGGAGCTGGTCGGCCGGGCCATCGAAGGCCGCCGCGACGGGGTGCGCATCGCCACGAAGGTGGCGCCGCGCCCCGGCGGCACCGGGTTCCGGGCCGAGGACGTCCGCCGGGCCTGCGAGGGCAGCCTGAAACGCCTGGGCACCGACCATATCGACCTGTACCAGCTCCACTGGCCGGACCACCGGGTGCCGGTGGAGGAGACCTGGGAGGCCATGGCCGGCCTGGTCGAGGATGGCCTCGTGGGTCACATCGGCGTTTCCAATTTCGACCGGGCGCTGATCGGCCGGTGCATGGCCATCCGGCACGTGGATTCGCTACAACCCCACTTTTCCATGCTGTTCCTCGGTCACCGCGAGCTGATCGCGTGGTGCGGTGAGCAGGGGATCGGGGTGGTCGCGTACGGGCCGCTGGCCTACGGCCTGCTGGCCGGGGCCATCACCTCGGAGACCTCGTTCGCGCCGGGGGACTGGCGGGGCGGCATGCGGGGCCAGAGCTACTACGAGCAGCTGTTCGCCCCAGGGAAGCTGGACCGGAGCCTGGCCGTGGTGGACGCCATCCGGCCGGTGGCCGAGCGGCTGGGCATCACCGTGGCTCAGCTGGCCCTGGCCTGGAACGCCCACCAGCCGGGCGTCACCGCGGCCATCGCCGGGAGCCGGAACCCGGAGCACGTCCGCCAGAACGCGGCCGCCGGGGATGCCGTGCTAGAGCGGGCAACCCTCGAGGAGATCGAGCAGATCCTCCCGCTCGGCCCCGGATAGACCGAGGGGGCGGACCGAAGCCCGCCCCCCTCGTCGTCCCCGCGCCTCAGCTGGCAGGCACGTTGATCTGGTGGACCAACCGCTCCTGGGCCCGCAGGTCCGCGTCGGTGGCCCCCGGGTCCATCCTGACCATCTCCGCCATCAGGACCGCCGCTCCGAACGTGGTGTCGGGCGTGTGATCGCCGCTGGCGTCCACCACGAGCTGGTCGTAGCCCACCGCACCGTTGGCGAAGTTCAGCCACGCTGCCAGGAGCTCGCGCTCCAGGTGATGGGACGCCGTGGCTCCTCCCTTGAGGATGGTCGCGGCCTCGGCGAAGGTGGACAGCGGCACGTCCTCGTCGAACAGCGTGCTCCCGTACCGGGCGATCTCCAGGTAGCAGAGCAGGGTCTGCTCATCGAAGTCCTTCTTGAACGAGCCCTTCGCCGCGGCCGAGTACTGCCCGTGCCACCATCCGTCCGGCCGGGTCCGGTCCGCGGTGCCCGTGATCAGGACGTTGGCCTGGTCCTCCGCGCTGCCGCCGTCGTCGTCGGTCGAGTCGAACGTCACCAGGTACGTGCAGGCCTGCCCGAAGGCGTGCGTGACGTCCAGGGTCTCGTCGCGCGGCTGGACCGACGGGGATCCCGGAGGATCGGGGACCGGCGGGTTCACCAGAGACAGCTCGAAGGCATCCGGGGACGGCGGGCCGTCATCGAAGTCCCAGGTCATGGTCAGGTCGTCGCTGCCGGGGTCCTGGGAGCGGCCGGAGAAGTCGATGTCCTCTCCGGCCTGGGCCACGATCGTCTCCATCCCGTTCACCATGCTGGGGACCGGAAGGATGATCTCCGCTGTGGGATCGAGGTTGGCGACGTCGACGTCAAAGGCCTCGCTGTCCGCGCCGCCGTCGTCGTCGGTGACCCCCACCGTGACGGTGAACGTCCCGTTGTCACCGTAGATGATGGTGGCCTCGACCGTTCCCTCGTCTGGAGCCCCCGGTCCGCCCTCGCTGGTCACGGTGAGGGTCGGACCGGCGTCCACCACGGCATCCACGTGTCCTGCATCCAGCGACGGTACGTATGTGTCCTCCCAGCCCGGGTCGGAGAACGTGGCCAGGACGTCCACCGATCCGCCTTCGTCGATGGCCATGACCTGACTGGGGTCGATGGTCACGGTCGGATCGACGTTGGTCACGGTGACCGTGGTGCAGTCGGTGTCCGATTCTCCGTCGTCATCGGTGACCCGGAGGCAGACGTCGAAGACGCCATTGTCCCCCCGGATGAAGCTGACCGTGACCCCGGGTGTCTCGAAGGTGCCGTCGTCGTCCAGGTCCCACTCGTAGGTCAGGGGATCCCCATCGGGGTCCGAGGACCCGCCGCCGTCCAGCGTGACCGAGGTTCCCTCCGGCGTCTCGTACGGTCCCCCCGCATCGGCCGTCGGAGGCTGATTCGCTCCCGGGATGGCCAGCACGTCGAAGAACACGTCCGGGTCCGGGCGGCCGCCCGGCCAGGTGGCGTTGGTCACGGTGTTCCGGTTGTCGCCCCAGGCGAAGTAGAACCGGGAGGCATCGGCCGCGGCGGCGATGTACTCGCCCATGTAGCAGTTCACGACCCCGGGGTCGAAGTTGGGATTGAGCTGGGGCACGCCGAAGCTCACATCGGTGATCCGAACGTCCGGGTCGAACGTGGCCCCGCCGTCCTGGGAGACTGCCGCGAACACGTCGATATTGGTGTTGTTGGCCGCGTCGTTGCGCCGGTCGTACCAGGCCACGACGAGCTGACCGGTCCCGCCCACGGTGACGAACGGCTCGAACTGGTCTACCGCCGAGCCGTTGCCCATGAACACCGGAGCGCTCCAGTTGGCGCCGCCGTCCATGGACCGGCTGAACAGGACGTCGGAGTTGTCCGGGGTCCCTGCCGGGTCCGTGGCCCAGACGAGATACAGGTTCCCGTTGTTCGGACCGCCGGTGGTGTCCACGGCCAGCCAGGCCTGGTGCAGCATCCGGATGTTCCCGGTCAGGGTGGGCCGGGTGGCCATCGGGTTCGTCCCGGTCGGGCACGTCACCATGGTGTCGTTCCCGGGATGGACGTTGCCCGACTGGGCCGAGGCGGGCCCCGAGTAGTTCTGCCCGGCGTCGTTCGAGACCGAGAACATGATGTCGTTCTGGGTGGGGCCGGCGGCTCGGTCGGCCCAGGCCAGGTAGACCTGTCCCCCGGGCCCGACGTGGATGCTGCATCCGAACGGTGATGTCCCCGACGTGATGATCTGCTCGTTCACCCAGGTCGCCCCGCCGTCCGTGGAGCGCGACACGCGCAGCTCGCTGGGGCTGGCGCTGTCGAACCGGGTCCAGCACACGTACAGCGCGCCATCGTTGGCGCCTCCGGTGTCGTCCACGTCGATCCACGGCTTGTCGTTCAGCGTGGTGGTGGGGATGGCCGACGCCCCGGGGCTGGCGTCCACGGCCGGGGCGAACGTCTGGCAATCGTCGGTGGAGATGGCCACCCCGATGGCCGGGGTGCCGCCGATCGTGGCGATCTCCGCGTAGTAGAAGGTCCCGTCGCCCTGGTGGACCGCGATGGCCGGGTCGCCGCTCTGGCCGATCCCTCCCAGGTCCGTCCACGACGTCCCGTTGTCGGTCGACCGCGACAGGCCGGAGAAGCCGCCTGCCCCGGAGTCGTTGTAGCCGGCGCATACGGTGCTCCCCCGAACGGCCAGGGCAGTCTCGCTCTGGGTGGTGTTGTTGCCGGCGTCCGCGCCGTCGTTGGCCTGGACGTCGCCTCCCTCCTCGGAGCCGGGAAGTCCACCTCGGGCCCGAGGCCCGTGGGGGAGCGGATCCAGCAGGCCGGCCATCTCCATCATCAGGCGCTCCCCGGCGGCCGACGGGCCCTCGAACGGGCCGTACTCGGGGATCTGTGCGCCCGGCGCGGCCGGAGCCGCGGCCAGTGAGGGCACGGCGCCCGCGATCAGAGCGGCGGCCAGGATGATGGCACTGAGCAGGGCCCCTCGGCGTGGGGGCGTGGTCGAACGGTTCATGCGTCCTCCCTCCCGGCGCGGCGGCGGCCCGGTAGCTGGAGGGCCGAGAGAACCTACGCGCCGGTGCAGGGTATAGCAGATGCGGACGAATCGGGCAATACCTGGGCGAAGACCGGCAGGGAAGGG
>DASWKD010000227.1:0-3662 GCA_036396815.1 Actinomycetota bacterium
GCCGCTCCCATCTTCTTGAGGTACGTCTCGAAGGGCTCCCCGGTGATCCGCTCGTAGGCCTCCACGTACCGGGCCCGGGTCTGGTCCACGACCTCGATCGGGAGGTCGGGCGGCGGCGGCTCGTGATCCCATCCGCTCTCGTCCAGCCAGTCGCGGACGTACTGCTTGTCGAACGAGGGCTGGGGGCCGCCGGCCCTGTACCGGTCCGCGGGCCAGAAGCGCGAGGAGTCCGGGGTCAGGACCTCGTCGCACAGGATCAGCTCGTGGCCGGCGAATCCGAACTCGAACTTGGTGTCCGCCAGGATGATGCCGCGCTCGGCGGCCACCTCCCGGGCCCGTTCGTACAGCGCGAGCGTGAGCTCCTTGCACCGCTGGGCCAGCCCCTCCCCGACGATCTCCGCACTCTGCTCGAGGGTGATGTTCTCGTCGTGGCCGGTCTCGGCCTTGGTAGCCGGAGTGTAGATCGGCTCCGGGAGCTTCTCGGACTCCGCGAGCCCTTCGGGGAGGCGGATCCCACACACGGTTCCGGAGGCCGCGTACTCCTTCCACCCCGAGCCCGACAGGTACCCACGGGCCACGCACTCGATCGGAAGCATCTCGGCCTTCCTGACCAGCATGGCCCGGCCGGCCAGCTCGGCCGCGTGCTCGCGGAAGGCCTCAGGGAAGTCCTCCACGTCGGCCGACAGGAGGTGGTTGCCGACCACATCGACGGTCTCCTCGAACCAGAACAGCGACAGGCCGGTCAGGACGCGTCCCTTGTCGGGGATGGGGTTGGGCAGGACCACGTCGAACGCGGAGATCCGGTCGCTGGCCACCATCAGCAGGCGGTCGTCTCCCGCCTGGTAGACGTCGCGGACCTTCCCCTGCGCGGCCATCTGGGCCAGCATGCTCATCGGCTGTCCTCCTCCGGGGACTCGATCTTCTCCAGGCGTGCGAACACCGCATCCAGGTGCTCCAGGCGGGGCTCGAACAGCGGTGCCAGGTCCTGCTCCGACAGCGGCATGCGCTCGTCGGCCAGGAGCCGGTCACGGAAGCCCGCGCCCTCGTCCCACGCGGCCGCGGCCGCTGTCTGCACGATCTCGTAGGCCTGGTCCCGGGTCAGGCCGTTGTCGATCAGGGCCAGGAGGACCTGCTGGGAGTACACCAGCCCGCCGGACGCCTCCAGGTTGGCCCGCATCCGGTCGGGGAACACGACCAGGCCCTCCACCACGCGGACCGCCAGGTGCAGGGCGTAGTCCAGCAGGATCGTGGAGTCGGGCAGGATGACCCGCTCCACCGAGGAGTGGGAGATGTCGCGCTCGTGCCACAGGGCCACGTTCTCCAGGCCGGCCTGGAGGTTGCCGCGAAGGAGACGGGCCAGGCCGGTGATCCGCTCGCACAGGATGGGGTTCCGCTTGTGCGGCATGGCCGAGGAGCCCTTCTGGCCCTTGCCGAACGGCTCCTGGACCTCGCGGACCTCGGTCCTGGCCAGGTGGCGGATCTCCACGGCGATCTTCTCCAGCGTGGCTCCCGTCACCGCCAGGGCCGACAGGAGCTCGGCGTGGCGGTCGCGCTGGACCACCTGGGTGGCGGCCTCCGCGGGGGCCAGGCCCAGCTCGCGGCACACGAACTCCTCGACGAAGGGGTCCACCGCGGCGTACGTGCCGACCACGCCGGAGATCTTGCCCACCGACACGGTCTCGCGGGCCCGCCGGAGCCGATCGCGGTCCCGGGCCAACTCGAAGGCCCACACGGCCAGCTTGTGGCCGAACGTGGTGGGCTCGGCGATCACCCCGTGGGTCCGCCCCACGCACAGCGTGTCCCGGTGCTCCAGGGCCCGGGCCTTGACCACGCCAAGGAGGTGCTCCAGCCGGACCAGGATCAGGTCGGCGGCCTCCCGGAGGTGCACAGCCAGCGAGGTGTCCAGGAGGTCGGAGGACGTCATCCCGAAGTGGATCCATCGGCCGGCCTCGCCCACCGACTCTGCTGCTGCTTGGACGAACGCGGCCACGTCGTGGTTCGTGACCCGCTCCAGGGCGTCCACCCGCTCCACCGTGACGCTGGCCCGGCGGATGGCCCACAGGTCGTCCTCGGGGACCTTGCCCAGCTGGGCCCAGGCCTCGGCGGCCAGGACCTCGATCCGGAGCCACGTGTCCAGGCGGGCCTCCGCGGACCACACCGCGGCCATCTCCGGGAGCGTGTAGCGAGGGATCACGGCCTGAAGCCCTCGGCCAGGGACTCCTTGAACTCGTGGAGGCGCTTGCGGACGTCGGCGTCGCGGACGGCCAGGATCTGGGCGGCCAGGATGGCCGCGTTCACGCCCCCCCCGACGGCCACCGTGGCCACCGGGATCCCCCGGGGCATCTGCACCGTGGAGTACAGAGCGTCCACCCCGTCCAGCAGGCCGCCGGCCACGGGGACCCCGATCACCGGGAGCACCGTGCGAGCGGCCACCGCGCCGGCCAGATGGGCGGCCATCCCGGCCCCGCAGATGATGGCCACCAGGCCGCGCTCCTCCGCGGTGCGGGCGTACTCGTCCACCTGGTCGGGGTTGCGATGGGCGGACATCACATGGATCTCGTGCGGGATCTCGAGCCGCTCCAGGATCGCCGCCCCCTGCTGCAGGACGGGCAGGTCCGAGGCCGAGCCGACCAGGATCCCCACCACGGGCGTGCCGTCACTCACCTGCCGCCTCCTTGCCGATGTCGGTCCGAAGGTGCATCCCCGGGAACGAGATCCCCTCGGCGGCCTGATAGGCCCGTCGGCGGGCCGTCCCCAGGTCCGTACCCAGCGCGCTCACGGCAAGCACCCGTCCTCCTGCGGTCACCACTCTACCGTCCCGGGAGGCAGTCCCGGCGTGGAACACCAGGACGTCTTCCATGTCCGCGGCGGCCTCCAGGCCCTGGATGGGCAGACCGGTCGGGTGGGCGCCGGGGTAGCCCTCCGAGGCCAGGATGATCGTGACGCAGGCCTCTGTACGCCACGACAGGACGGCACCGCCCAGATCCCCCCGGGCCGCCGCGGCCAGGACCGGCGCCAGGCTGGACCCCAGGCGCGGGAGGACGGCCTGGGTCTCGGGGTCCCCGAACCGGCAGTTGTACTCCAGGACCCGGGGCCCGTCCTCGGTGACCATGAGGCCCGCGTACAGCACGCCCCGGTACTCGATCCCCTCCGCGGCCATGGCCTGGACCGCGGCCTCCAGGGACTCCTTGACGATCCGGGCCTCGGTCTGGGGATCGATGGCCGGGACGGGCGAGAAGGCCCCCATCCCGCCGGTATTGGGGCCGCGGTCCCCGTCCAGGGCCCGCTTGTGGTCCTGGGCCAGGACCAGGGGGAGCACCGTGTGGCCGTCGGTGATCCCCAGGGCCGACACCTCCCGGCCGGTCAGGTGCTCCTCGATCACCACCCGGTTCCCGGCCTTCCCGAACCGGCCCCGGACCAGCGCGTCATCCACCGCCCGGATCGCCTCGGACCGGTCCTCGGTGACGATCACTCCCTTCCCCGCGGCCAGGCCGTCGGCCTTGACCACGAACGGCCCCTCGATGGCCTCCAGGTGAGCGACGGCGGGGGCCCGGTCGGTGAACGTGGCGAACGAGGGTGCCGGGATGCCATGGCGGGCGCACAGGTCCCTCGCCCAGGCCTTCGAACCCTCGATCCGCGCGGCGTCCGCGGTGGGGCCGAAC
>DASWKD010000228.1:0-2070 GCA_036396815.1 Actinomycetota bacterium
CCCCCCGCCCCGGGACCCGGTGTTCGTGGTGGGGTGTCCCCGCTCGGGGACCACGCTGCTGTTCGGGATGCTAGCCCGGCACCCCGCGTTCGGCTCACTCCCCACTGAGGGCCACGTCCTGTGGAGCGCCTACCAGCACCCGGCCCGGAAGGGGTGGACGTCGGACCGGGCCGTGGCCGCAGACATCGCGCCACGCGAGCGGCGCTACCTCCGCTCGGCGATGGATCGGGTGGCCCGCGGCCGCCGGTTCCTGGACAAGACGCCGAAGAACGTCCTCCGCGTGCCGTACCTGGCCGAGTTGTTCCCAACAGCCACCTTCGTGTTCATCCGGCGGGATCCACGGGACACAGTGGGATCGTTGATCGAGGGGTGGCTGGCCCGCCAGGGGATCAGCTACCGGCTCCCCTTGCCGCTCCGGCTGGCCGAGTACCGCGGCCCCTACTGGAGCTACGTCCTGGTGCCGGGCTGGCGGGACCTGATCGGGACCTCGGTGGCCGAGGTGGCCGCCCGCCAGTACGCGGACTCGAACGAGGCCTTCCTGGCCGACCGGGCCCTGGTGGACCCCGCCCGGGTGGTGGAGGTGCGGTACGAGGATCTGGTGGCCATGCCGCTCCGCGAGGCCCATCGGATCCTCGATGTCTTGGAGCTGCCTCCGTCGGGGGAGGTCACCGCGTTCGCCTCGGATCTCGGCGCCCATCGCGCGTCCCAGCTCACCCCGCCGGGCCCGGGGAAATGGCGGCGCCGGGCGGAGGACATCGCCCGGGTGTGGCCACAGCTCCGTGAGGTGGCCGGCCGGCTCGGGTACGAGGACGTACCGGCGTGAGCGGGGCCCTGTTCGTGCTCCCGGCCTACCCGGGCCGGTCGGCCTCGGTCGATCCCTTCTGGATCACCGCGGATGGGCTGACCCGGGCCCTGGCCACGGAGCTGGACGGGGCCGACATCCTGACGCCGGCCGGGATGCTGCCCGGCGGCGATGTGGCTGCCCGCGCGCTGGGGGAGCACAGGCCCAGCGCTGGACGCCGGGCCGTGCGCCGCCTGCCGACGTTCCTCCGCCCGATGGCCGGCGATCTCCGGGCCTGGCGCCGGGCCCGGGCCTTCCGGACCATGGCCGTCTCGGTCCCGAGTGGCCCGTACCGGCTGGTCGTCCAGCTCCACCGTCGGTTCCACGACGCGGGGCGGGTCGTGGCCAGGCGCTCCGCCGCCCCGTTCGTTCTCAAGGTGGAGGCCCTGGAGGTCCGTGAGGAGGAGGCCTGGGGGGTCCGGCGCCTGGGATGGCGACGCCTGGTCGAATCGAAGGGAGAGGTCCGGATCTTCCGCTCAGCCGACCTGCTGGCCCCCATCTCTCCGGAGGTCGACGCGCACCTGGCCGGCCTGGGCATCCCGGAGGATCGGCGTGTGTTGCTCCCCAGCGCCGTGGACACGGAGATGTTCTCCCCCGGACCCCCGGACCCGGGGCTCCGGGCGATCGTCGGACCCGCGCCGTTCGTGGCCGGATGGGTCGGTGGGATGCGGCCCTTCCACGGGCTGGACATGGTCCCCGAGGTGACCCGGGCTCTCCGGGCCCAGGTCCCCGGCGCGGTCCTGGCCCTGGTGGGCAGCGGGCCCCTGCGGCCGTGGCTGGACGAGGTGGCCGGGGACGGCATCCGGCCGGTGGACCCGGTCCCGCACCGTGAGGTCGGATCGTGGCTCCGAACCTTCGACGCCTGCGTTCTGCTCTCGGGGGGGGCGGACTTCCACTACTCCCCGCTCAAGCTGTACGAGTACCTGGCGTCGGGACGCCCCGTGGTCGCTCCCCGGATCGGGGAGATGGCCGGGCTCCTCACCGATGGCCGCGACGCGCTGCTCGTGCCGCCCGGCGACCCGGGCGCGGTGGCCTCGGCTCTGGCCCGGCTGGCCGGGAACCCGGTCCTGGCCGAGCGGATCGGCCGGGCCGGCAGGGAGCTGGCCGAGCGGCAGGGTTCCTGGCGATCCCGGGCCCGGACGCTGCTGGACGCGCTGGCTACCAGGGGTCTGCTGGAGCGCTCCCGCCATGGCTGAGCCCACGTTCTCTGTGATCGTCCCAACCTACGG
>DASWKD010000229.1:0-1898 GCA_036396815.1 Actinomycetota bacterium
CGCAACGAGCGCATCTTCTCGATCGTCAGCGAGCGCCTGGTCAATGAGAACCCGATCGTGGCCGTGTTCGTCGAGAGCCTGGGCATCACCCGGACCAAGCTGCTGAAGACCTTCTCCCAGGCCTTCGCCGAGCGTGACGCCCCGGCGTGGCGGCGCGACCTGGACTACTACCACACCCAGATCACCCCCACCCTGGACTCCCTGAAGTGGGTGCTCTACACCCTGTCCGACACCACCAACCAGGCCATCTCCAAGGTCTCCACCGAGTCCACGGGGCACGGCCTGGGCCTCAAGCAGCGGGTCTTCTTCGGGGCCCTCGGCCTGATGTTGATCGGCGGCCTCTTGGGCCTGTGGATCTACCGCTGCGTGGGGGTGTTCACCAGCCAGATCGGCGACGCCAGCCAGGTGCTGGGCCGGATGTCCCGCAAGTTCCGCGACGAGACCGAGCAGCAGGCCACGGAGGCGGGCCACCAGGTGGAGGAGATCGACGCCGTGTACCGGACGCTGGGGGAGCTGAAGGCGGCCCTGTCGGAGATTCGCGCCCAGACGGAGGAGATGGCCCAGCAGACCGACGCGGCCAGCCTGGAGTGCGTGCAGGGCATGGAGGTGCTGGGGGACTCCCAGAAGCGCATGGCGGCCATCCTGGCCCAGTCCCGCGAGATCACGGGGGCCATGGCGGAAACCCGCCGCCAGACCGAGCAGATGGACGGCATCCTGGCGATTCTCAACGAGCTGGTGGACCAGACCAAGCTCCTGTCCTTCAACGCCACCATCGAGGCCGCGGGCGCCGGCGCCTCCGGGACCCGGTTCGCGGTGGTGGCCAAGCAGGTGCGGCGCCTGGCGACCCGGGCCCAGGAGGCCACCCAGGAGATCCGCCAGATGATCAAGCAGGTGCAGGAGACCGCCGAGCACACCCGGCGCGCCACGGAGCGGGGCACCGCCGCGATCAACGAGGGCGAGAACCTCATGAACGTGGTCACCGAGCGCCTGGACGCCATCGTCGGGGCGGTCAGCCAGGTGTCCGACATGGCGGGCCGCATCTTCCTGGCCACCCAGGCCCAGGACAAGTCGGTGGCCCAGGTGGACCGCTTCGTGGACGAGGCCAAGGACACGGCCGAGCGGGTCTCGAGCCGCACCGCGCAGACGCGCCAGACCGCCGGCGAGCTGGACGACACGGCCCGCGGCCTGGCCGGCCTGGTGGGGAAGTAGGCCGGGGGACCGATGGACGCCCTGTACTACTTCCGCATCGAGGCCAATGAGCACCTGGAGGGCCTGAGCGCGGGCCTGCTCAAGCTGGAGCGGGCGCCGCAGGACGCGGAGACCCTGAAGACCCTGTTCCGCCTGGCCCACACCCTGAAGGGCTCGGCCCGCATGGTCTCCCAGGAGGAGCTGGGGCGCCTGGCGCACAAGATGGAGGACGTGCTGGGGGCCCTGCGCGACGAGTCCGGCACGGTGACCGAGCCGGTGATCAGCGCCATGCTGTTCGCCCTGGACGTGATCCGCAAGATGGTCGCGGTCCTGGGCCAGGACCAGGTGGTGCGGCCCGATATCGGCCCCGCCCTCGGCGCCCTGGAGGAGGCCCTCGGGGTGGCCCGGGCGCCGGATCCGGCCGCGCGGGTCAACCGGGCGCCCGTGGCGGCGCCCATGCCGGCGGAAGTGGACCTGGAGGCGGCGCCGGCGCCCCCGGATCCGGCCGCGCCCTCCACAGCCCCCGCCCCCGCCCCGCCGTCCCCGGGACCCGGCGTTCCGGCCGCCCCGGCCAGGGCCCTGGCCGCCGGCGCCGGGGGCGCCATGCCGGCGGACCCGGGGGTCCTCAGGGTGGCCCTGGGCAAGATCGACCAGCTGGCCAACCTGGCCGGGGAGCTGATCGTGCACCGCATCCGCCTGGGGGACCACAC
>DASWKD010000230.1:0-6864 GCA_036396815.1 Actinomycetota bacterium
TGGAGGGCGCCACCATGGAGGCCGTGGTCAAGGCCGTGCAGGGCCTGGGCGAGCAGGAGCAGCGGGTGCTGGAGCTCCGGTTCGGCCTGGACGGTGCCGGGGCCCGGAGCCTCCGGGCGGCCGGCGACGTCATGGGCGTCTCGGCGGAGCGGGTTCGCCAGATCGAGCAGCGGGCCCTGGCCCGCCTCCGCGAGTCCGAGGACCTCCGCTCGGCCGCCGCTTAGACCGAGAGCTCGGCGTGGCGGAAGCAGCCCACCTGGTGGTCGTTGACCATGCCCACGGCCTGCATGAACGCGTAGCAGATGGTGGGGCCCACGAACCGGAACCCGCGCCGCTTGAGCTCGGTGCTCAACAGGCGTGAGGCCCCGGTTTCGGCCGGCAGGTCCTCCACGGACCGGTGGCCGCTCGTCACCGGCCCGCCCGTGATCCCCCACAAGAAGGCATCGAGGGAGCCGTGCTCGGCCTGGACCTCAAGGACCGCCCGGGCGTTGGCGATGGCCGCCCGCACCTTCAGCCGGTTCCGGACGATGCCGGGATCCGCCAGCAGGCGTTCAACCTGGGCCTCACCGAACCGAGCCACCTTCCCCGGGTCGAAGGCCGCGAACGCGGCCCGGTAGCCCTCGCGCTTGCGCAGGATCGTGGACCACGACAGCCCGGCCTGGGCCCCCTCCAGGACCATCATCTCGAACAGGTGCCGGTCGCCGTGGGAGGGCACCCCCCACTCCTCGTCGTGGTACGCGAGCATCAGGGGGCCGCCGCCCTCCACCCACCCGCAGCGCGGGGCGGCGGCTACGGGATGGCCTCCACGGTGACCTGGACGTCCGGGGTGGCGACCGCCACCGAGCCGAACAGCGGTCACCTGCCCTTGAACCGGCGGACCAGATCCTCGGCCTGGTCCTGGTCCACGCCGTGGATGCGGACCGCCATCCGGACCCGGTTGAAGAGCGTGTGGTCGGGATGGGGCTGGTCGTCGGGGTCCAGCTCCGCGACGACGTCCGCGTCGATGTCCCCCACCGGGATGCCGTCGTCGCGGGTGAACATCTGGATCAGCTCAACCGCGCAGGCGGCCACGCCTCCCAGGAACGCCTCCCCCGGCATCAGCTCTTCGCCGGGGAAGTCGTTCCACGGAGGACCGTCGATCGTCAGGTGGTGATGGCGAGCGTCCACACGCATCCGGCCGACCAGGTCCGTAGACCTGGCCGCCGCCGCGTACCGCCTGACCGCCACGCTCAGCCGGCGGCCGGGATCAGGCCCAGCTCCTTGAGCGTTCCCACCGGGACCACGTGGCAGTACGGCTCCTTGCCGTTCTTCTCGTAGTACTCCTGGTGGTATCCCTCGGCCGGGTAGAACTCCTTCACGGGCTCGATGCGGGTGGCGATGGGCTTATCGTACCGCTTCTGGGCCCGCTCCTTCGACTTCTCGGCCGTGGCCGCCTGGTCCTCGGAGTGGGTGAAGATCACGCTCCGGTACTGGTCGCCGATGTCGGGGCCCTGCCGGTTGACCTGGGTGGGGTCGTGCATGGCCCAGAAGACCTCCAGCAGCTGCTCGTAGGTGACCTGGTCGGGGTCGAACGCCACCTGGACCACCTCGGCGTGGCCCGTGGTGTGCGAGCACACCTCCTGGTACGTGGGGTTGGGCGTGATCCCGCCGCTGTAGCCGGAGATCGCACTCTGGACACCGGGGACCCGCCGGAACACGTACTCCACCCCCCAGAAGCACCCCGCGCCGAACGTCGCCTGCTCCGTGGACATGTCTGGTCCTCCTCGCTCTCGGGGGCATCCTACTCGCCCCTTCCAACGCAGGCGGGGCTCGGTTCGTTCCCCCTTTGTGCGGTTGCACAAACCGGCCCGGGCCGTGGAAGGCGGTCATCCTGGGCAACAGCGTGATCATGACGGTGTTCCTGTGGCACATGACCGCGTTCCTGGTGGCCATCCTGCTCCTGTGGCCGCTGGGCCTGGGACAGACGGCAGGCGGCACACCCGGATGGTGGCTGGAGCGTCTGGTATGGGTGCTGGTGCCCGGGGTGATCCTGGGAGGGATCATCGCACAGTGGTGGGCCGGTTCGAGCGCCGGATCCGGAAGCCCGGCTGACCTTTGTGCGGGTGCACAAAGGGGTTCGAGGGCCCGCCGCCGAACAACCGGAGCAGGCCATCCCCCCGGAAGGAGCCCCACCCATGAGATCCAGCCGACTCCTCGTCGCCTCCGTCCTGTCGCTCGGCGTGCTCGCCGCGCCGGCAGCCGCCACGCACGGCGGCAACCACCCCACGTTCCCGCAGGAGCGCGTGTACTTCCACTGCAGCGGAGAGACCAAGATCTACAACGTGAACTGGCTGGCTCAGGCCGGCGCCGAGACCTCGTTCGTTCCGTGGAACACCACCCCGCCGCCTGGATCAGTCACCACCGGGGCGGGATGCGGAGGCGCAGATGTCGGCTGGGTGACGAACGAGGTCTACGACGTCGTCTTCATGGGGGCCTTCACCGGGAACCTGCGGGACATGACGGTCCAGCTGGACGAGTTCATCGTCAACCAGATGCGGGAGGACGTGACCGGCGTGGTCCTGCGGGTGTACGGCGAGATCGACGGGGAGCCGATCTTCCCCGGAGGGACGCCGGAGACGGGGTACACGGGCCGGACGCTCACCGTGACCCCCACCCGGGTCAACTCCGGAGCCACCGACCGCTACGTGTTCTCGATCACCAACCTCGGCTACGCCATCGACATCTTCGACGAGGAAGGCAACCTGATCGACGTCGAGACGGGCGGCATGGCCCTGGAGGACGGGAACGGCGTGAACGAGCACTACCTCAGGCTGCTGGTGGGCATCGACTCGTTCCCCGGGGAGGACCCCCCCACGGGCACCACGGCGTGGGTGTGGGACACCACCGAGGTGCCGTCGGGCCTCACGTTCAACCCGCCCGGGCTGGCCGCGGCCAGCGTGGCAGCGGACCTGCCGGACTTCCAGTAGGGGTTCGGTAGCATCGGGGACGTGCACGAGACGCCCGAGGATCTCCGCTGGCTCCAGGACGTGCTCGACCGGAGCCACGCATCCGGCGGCGCTCACCTGCGCTCGATCTTCACCGACGAGCGCCGGCTCTCCGCCGAAGCGCTGAGCGAGCTGCTGACCGGCGTCCAGGTCCTCAACGTGGCCACGGTGACCGCGAAAGGCGAGCCGCGCGTGGCCCCGGTGGACGGCCTGTTCTACCGGGGGAGGTGGCACTTCGGGTCGTCCAAGGACTCGGTCAGGTTCCGCCATCTCTTGCGCCGGCCCCAGGTCAGCGCGTCGCACACCCGGGGAGAGGAGCTGGCCGTGATCGTCCACGGCACGGCGGCCATGGTCGACCCCGCCGAGGACGAGGGCTTCCGAGCCTACCTCCTGGAGGTGTACGGCCGGGACTGGGAATCCTGGGCCGGCGAGGCCCCCTACGCCCGGATCGACCCCGAGAGGATGTACTCCTTCGCCTTTACCCCCTGATCGCGCCGGCGAGGCTAGCCCCTCCGGTCGAGCGCCTTCGTGGGGCCGTGGGGGTCGTCCATGGTCTGGTATTGCCCGGAGGGGGCTTCCTCGTTACAGCGAGGAGCCCCCGGCGGTCGTGCCCGGGGGCTCCTCGTCCAGCCTGCGTGCCTACGCGGGGGTCTTGCGCAGGGGCACGTCATCGAACAGGGTGAACTCGGGAACCTGCGGGAGCAGGGCCCGGGTCTTGCCCGGTCCGGTGTAGATCGTTATCTGCGCATCCGACCCGAACGATGCCCAGTGGCGCGAGGCGGCGTTCGTGGAGATGGTCAGGGTCATGCTGTACCCGGCCGGCACCCAGTGCGCCATGGTGAAACACTGGGTCTGGAGGGCCATCTCCTGCCCGGGGACCACCGGGGCCACGTCACCCACGCCGAACCGCAGGAGCGGGTTGATGGCGCAGTAGTTCATGGGCTCCAGGTCCCCGCCCGGGTCCTTCCGGTACAGGATGGCGGTCAGGTGGGCCACCTGGCTGTTGGTGAAGGACGCGTTCAGGGTCAGCTTGGGGATGCCCACGAACAGGGTGTCCTCGGTCACCGGCGCGGAATCGAACGAGATCGACCCGCTGTTCAGCCGGGCGGCGACCGCGTCGGCGGTCGGGCCGAGCGTGGCGCTGCCGTTGGCCGCCGGCTCGGTGGTCTTCAGGGAGGAGTCCGAGGCGTCCGCGAACAGCTCCAGGCGCTGGGCCGGGGCCTTCCAGCCATCGGCGGTGTAGACCCTGGTCCCCCACTTCTCCGAGTCACGGACGATCCCCGGGTCCAGGGTCTGCTCGCCGTTGAGGAAGATCTCTGCAGGCGGGCCCGTGTCGATGGGGTGCTCGTTGCCGTCCTCGTCCACCCATGTCCGCTGCATCAGGTGGTGGTCGAACCAGGCGTTCAACGCGTACACCCACTGGTTGAAGCGGCAGTTCGGGTGGGACACCCGCGCGTTGCTGGGGCTCCCACAGCGGCCGTTCGTGGACCCGTGGTCCCACTGGCCCAGCCACACCTTGTCGCCGGAGCGCATGTGCCGGTTGGCGAAGAACCACTCGGCCGCGGGGATGCGGGCCGCGTTGTCGTTCACGCCGTGGACCATGAACACCGGGATGTCCACGTCCGCGGCCTCGGCCCGCCAGTCACGCTGGGCGTGCCACAGCTCGTACTGGCCGGTGACCTGGCCGGACCCCGCGGTGAGCGAGGAGTTCTGCATCCCGCACCCGGTCTGGGGATTGGGTGTGCCGTCCCAGTTGTCGCCGGTCGGAGCGCCGGTCAGTACCGGCTCGTTGAAGCCGGGCGGCAGGTCACGCACCAGGGCCAGGCCCTCGTACGCCACCATGGGGCCCACCCACTGCAGGTTGTACGGCACGCCCTTCTGGTACTGGTGGTCGTACATCGAGGCCAGCCCGGCGCTGGGCACGATGGTCACCAGGCCCTTGGGGCGCACGGACGCGGCCAGCGACGGGGTGGAGCCGACGTAGGAGTGACCGGTCATGCCCACCCGGCCGTTGGAGTAGGGACGGGTGGCCAGCCACTCGATCACGAGCTTCATGTCGCTGGCGTCCTTGGGGCCCAGGTGGTCCAGGCACCCCGTGGAACGGCCGGTCCCGCGCAGGTCCATCATGGCCACCACGTACCCGCGGGGGCCGAAGAACCCGGTTAGTCCCAGGTTCTGGTTTCCCTGCCTCGGGTCGGGGAAGATGCGGTCGCCGATCCGGGTGGCGATGGTCCCGTGGTAGGGGCTGGCCTCCAGGATCACCGGGAGCGGGGGCAGCTCCGGGTACTCGTCGGGATCCGGACGGGTGATCTCCATGTAGATGGTCTCCCCGTCGGCCATGGGGAGGTTGACCACGTCCTTGATGGTCTCCGTGTAGACCGGCTGGGACAGCTTGTCCGCCTGGTCCACGTAGTCGAACGGCGGGGTGGGCTCGGTCTCGGTGGCTCCGGCCGGGGCGTTGAGGGTCCCCAGGGCGGCAACCAGCGCGACGAGGGCCACGAACATGCGAGAACGACGCATCGATCCTCCTCGGTTCGGTGTCGTTGAGAGATTCGACGCCGCCGCCCCGAACCCCTATCCCGCGCATTGTGCAAGTGCACAAAGAGCTGAGAGATTCAGCCCCCGGACCACTCCCGGAACGCCGCAAGCAGGGCATCTCGGGCCCGGGGGGAGACCTCGTCCTCGGTCAGGCGGCCCGTGGCCCGAAGGGTCATCCGCATGTGGTCCAGGTAAGCGCGGCACCCCCGGCACCCGGCCAGGTGGGCCTCGAACCGCGCCCGGTCCGCCTGGGGAAGGGCCCCCTCCAGGTAGTCGGTGACCACGTGGACCAGCTCACGACAGGTCATCCCGGTCATGGGCCGGCCTCCAGGTAGCGCTCCAGGGCGGCCCGGACGGCGGAGCGAGCCCGGTGCAGGAGGACCCGCTGGTTACCGGGCGTGACCCCGAGGGCCGCGCAGGCCTCCTCGCTGGTCCACCCCTGGACGTCGCGGAGGGTGATGACCTCGCGCTGGGACGGTGGGAGGGCGTCGATGGCCGAGCGGACCAGGGCCAGGGCCTCCGAGGACAGGAGGCGCTCCTCGGGAACCCCCTCCCAGCCGGCCGGCGGCGCGGCCCAGTGACCGGGGAACGGGTCTCCCTCCCCCTGGAAGCGCTCCGGGTCGAGCCCCTCCTCCGCCGGCCCCAGGCTGGCGAAGGGCACCGAACGCCGCTCCCGCCGGCCCCGGGTCCGGGCCCGGTTCACCAGGATCCGGAACATCCACGTCTTGAGGGTCGACCGGCCCTCGAACCGGTCCAGGCCGTTGAGGACGGCCAGCCACGTCTCCTGGGCCACCTCCTCGGCCACCGCCTGGCTGGGCACGTGGGCCCGGGCCACACGGACCATGGCCGGGTGGTGCCGCCGTACCAGGTCGAGGAACGCGGCCTCGTCGCCGGCGCGGAGGGAAACCAGGAGGGCTTCCTCTGCCAGCCGGGATCCGGTGTCCACGGCCGGATGATACGCAGGCCCCGGAGGGAGGAGCCGGTCCAGGACGGCGGACGCGGTCACGGGAGCGGGGCCACCTCCAGGTAGGTCTTGATCACCCCGGGCTCCCCCAGGAGCTCGAACGCCTTCTCCCACGACTCCAGGCCGTGCACGGGGTGAGTCAGCAGGCGCTCCAGCCAGCCCGGGAACCGGGCCTCGGCCACGGCCAGGTCGCGGACGCCCCGCTCGAAGTGCTCCCGGTTGGCGTTCACCGTCCCCACCATCACCTTGTTGCCCAGCACGAAGTCCAGGTTGATGGCGTCCGAGGGGACCTCGACCCGCTTCGATCCCCCGGTCACGCTGGACAGAACGATGACGCCGTTCTTCCCCAGCAGGATGCACATGGCCTCGAACACCAGG
>DASWKD010000231.1:0-6185 GCA_036396815.1 Actinomycetota bacterium
CTCACACCCACCACGACGTTGGCCACAAGCAGAGCAGAGATCAGCACGCCCAGGAGCCATAACAGACGCCGGCGGCGGGTGGCCTGTGCGGGATGTTGGTCGGGGAGCATGGGAGGCTCGCTCGGTCGGATACCCACTCTCTATTCGACGCGGGCCCTGGTTCCCCTGCTAGACCTGGGCCTCGGGGCAGGTCTCGGCCCGGGGGCACCACCGGCACCAGGGACCTGGGCGAAGGACCGGCTCCCGCTCCCCCATCAGCTCCACATGGCGGAGAACGGCCCCCGCCACCCGCCTCGAGGCGGCCTCCAGCACGTCCTCGGTCACGTCCTCGGGCCGGTACGTCCCGTCGTCCAGCAGGAGCGTGGCCAGCCGGAAGGGAGGGACGCCGAACCGGAGGGTGGCGGCCAGCGCGTAGAAGCGGAGGTCGTCGACGTGCTCCGGCCGGTCGGAGCCCGTCTTCAGCTCGAGGAACAGCCGCGTGGCCTGGGTGGGCTGGTCCTCGTTGGGGCGGAACAGCGACAGGTCCACGGCCCCCGACAGGACCAGCCGGCCGCCGGCCAGCTCGGCCTTGACCCGGAGCTCGGGGATCGGGGTCCAGGCCCGCTGGAGGGGGGGCATCGTTCCCCGGAACAGGGCGATCCGGCGGGCGGCCTCGGACACCAGCCAGGCCTGGTCCAGCTCGTCGAGGGTCTGCACGAAACGATCGAACCCGGTGTCGGACCGCCGGAGCCGGGCCACGGCCTTCTCGGCCAGCTCGGTCTCGCCCAGCCGGGCCCCGACCACGTCGGCCTCGATTGCCCGGTGCACGACGTTGCCCACGGCCAGGGGAAGCGACAGGGTGAACTCGCCCTCGTGCTCCACCCGCAGCGACTGGTACAGGCCCTCGCACCGCGTGTGGAGGTCGGCCAGGCCGGTCTTGGACATCCACACCGCCTCCCCTTCCCGCAGGCGGCCCAGGGCCGGGGCGGCCAGGTCCTCGATCAGCGCGGCCAGCCGGGCCGGGAGGTCCGTGGCGAACACCGGCCGGGGATGGTCCCGGCCCAGCAGGTCCACCAGGGCCCGCTCCTGGACGGCGGTCAGCTCCACCCGGATAGGCTAGCCCCCACCACCGACACGAACGCGATTTTCCCCACGGCGAAGGAGGAGCGCGATGCCGATGTACCGGTCGAACGCGGGGGACGCGGCCATGGTCTCCCTGGACGAGGACGACGACCTGCTGGAAGGCCTGACCGGCGCGGCCATGGAGCTCGATCTCAAGGCGGCCAGCATCCAGGTCATCGGGGCGGTCAAGCGCCTGGTGGTCGGGTTCTACGACCAGGCCGCCCGCGAGTACCGGACCCTGACCCCGGACGGAGACTTCGAGATCGCCTCCGGGCTGGGGAACGTGTCGATGAAGGACGGCCGGCCGTTCGTCCACCTGCACGTGGTGGGCACGGGCCCGGACGGCGGGGCCATCGGGGGCCACCTGATGCCGGGAACGGTCGTGTTCGCCGCCGAGGCCTGGCTCCGTCAGCTGGCCGCCGACGAGGTCCCCACCCGGGTCATGGACCCGGGGCGGGGCCTGGCCCTGTGGGGATAGACTCGGCGCGCATGGCCACCACGCGAGAGCCGGAGCAGGAGGCCGACCCGCGCCTGGACGACCTGGCCCACAGGAGGTCCGAGGCCCTGGAGGCCGGCGGCAAGGGCTCGGTCGACAAGCAGCACGAGCGCGGCAAGCTCTCGGCCCGCGAGCGGCTGGACCTCCTCCTGGACCCGGGCTCGTTCGTGGAGACCGACATGCTGGTCCGCCACCAGGCCCACGGGTTCGGGATCGAGGACAACACGCCCCCCACCGACGGCGTGGTCACCGGATGGGGGACGATCGACGGCCGGAAGGTGTTGGTGTTCTCCCAGGACTTCACGGTGTTCGGCGGCTCCCTGGGCGAGGCCCACGCCCAGAAGATCTCCAAGGTCATGGACCTGGCCCTGTCCACCGGCGCCCCCCTGATCGGGATCAACGACTCCGGGGGGGCCCGGATCCAGGAGGGGGCCGCCTCCCTGGCCGGCTACGGGACAATCTTCGACCGCAACGTCCGGGCCTCGGGCGTGATCCCCCAGATCAGCGTGATCATGGGCCCCAGCGCCGGCGGCGCCGTGTACTCCCCCGCGGTCACCGACTTCGTGTTCATGGTCGAGGAGACCGCCCACATGTTCATCACCGGTCCCGAGGTGATCAAGACCGTGACCGGCGAGGACGTCACGTTCGAGGAGCTGGGCGGGGCCCAGACGCACGCCTCGCGCTCGGGCATCGCCTCGTTCATCACCGACAGCGAGGAGGACTGCCTCCGCCAGGTCCGGTACCTGCTGTCGTTCCTGCCCTCGAACAACATGGAGGATCCTCCGGCGTTCACCCCGACCGACGACCCGCTGCGCCGGGTCGAGGAGCTCAACACGATCGTCCCCGCCTCGGCCCGGGAGCCGTACGACATGAAGGACGTGATCCGGGCCCTGGCCGACGAGGGTGAGTTCTACGAGGTCTTCCCCCGGTGGGCCATGAACATCGTGATCGGGTTCACCCGGCTGGACGGCATGCCGGTGGGCGTGGTGGCCAACCAGCCCAAGGTCCTGGCCGGGACCCTGGACATCGAGTCCAGCGAGAAGGCCGCCCGCTTCATCCGGTTCTGCGACGCGTTCAACATCCCGCTGGTCACCCTGGTCGACGTCCCCGGGTTCATGCCGGGCACCGCCCAGGAGTACGGGGGCATCATCCGGCGCGGGGCCAAGCTCCTGTACGCGTTCACCGAGGCCACTGTGCCCCGGGTCACCGTGATCACCCGCAAGGCGTACGGCGGCGCATACGTGGTCATGAACTCGAAGCACATCCGGGCCGACGCCAGCTACGCCTGGCCCACGGCCGAGATCGCGGTCATGGGCCCCGAGGGCGCGGTGAACATCATCCACCGCAAGGACATCAAGGCCGCCCAGGACCCGGAGGCCAAGCGCAAGGAGCTGGTGGACGGGTACACGGAGCGGTTCTCGAACCCCTACATCGCCGCCGAGCGGGGCTTCATCGACGACGTGATCGAGCCGGCCGAGACCCGGATCCGCCTGATCAAGGCCCTGCGCATGCTGCGCACCAAGCGCGAGGCCGTGCCGCCCCGCAAGCACGGCAACATCCCCCTCTGATGCCTCGCTACGAGCTCCCGCCCGATCTCACCCCGGAGGAGGAGCGGGCGGTGATCGCCGCGCTGGAGGCGGCCCTCGGCGCCGAGCGGCCTCGTCTGTCCCCGTGGGCCCTGGCCGGCCGGGTGGAGAACCTGGGCTACGGGAGACTCCAGGCCCGCCGGGACGGCGAGCACGGCTGGTCCTTCCGCGGCGACCGGCCCTTCGCCCGCCGCGGCGTGGCCACGTTCCAGGGCCGCGGCGACGCCCGGTGAGCAACCTCAACGAGGTCGGTGGCTACTGCCCGGCATGCGGAGCGGAGTACCGCTCCGGGTACGACACCTGCGCGGACGACGGCACCCCGCTGACGCCTGGACCGGCGCCTGAACCTGATCACGAAACCGGTCCGCCCGAGCGGAGCGCTCAACCGGGGCCAGCATGGGAGCCGGTCGCCGAGCTCCGCAGCTCCGACGAGGCGCACATCCTGGCCGGTCGCCTGCAGGCCGAGGGCATCGAGGCGTTCGTGGACCCTCCCCAACACCACAGCTACTACGGGGCCGCTACCGCCGCCGTCCTCAACTACCGCTTCAAGGTCCTCGTTCCTCCCCACCGGCTGCTCGAAGCGGCTGAGGTCATCCGGGACATCGAGAGCGGCACATGACTTCCGTCGCCATGCACGTGGATCAGCTGTTCTACCAGGCTCCGGGGGGCATCGGGACGTACATCCGTGAGCTGGTGCCGGCCATGGCCGAGGCCGACCCGTCGCTCTCGGTGACGCTGTTCCACGCCGACTTCCCCGGCGCCCCCCCCGAGCCGTGGATGGACCGGTTCCACACCGTGACCCTGCCCGGCTCGATCCGCCGCCTGTACCCCTTCTGGGACCTCACCGGCCGGCCGCCCCTCCCCGAGACGCTGTCCGGCGTCGAGATCCTGCACGCGCCCTCCCCGGCCACGATCCCCCCGCCGGGACGGGGGCAGCGGCTGGTGGTCACCGTGCACGACGTGGCCTTCCGCGTGTACCCCAGCCTGTTCCCCACCCCCTGGCGCCTCCTGTTCCGGGCCGGCACCCGCCGGGCCGTCAAGAGCGCGGACGCGGTGATCACGGTCTCGGAGCACACCGCGGGCGACCTGGTCCGGTTCTACGGCGCCGACCCGGCGAAGCTTCATGTGGTCCCGCTGGCCGCGTCGCTGCCCACGACGGCCGAGGACCCGGCGCCGGTCCTCGAACGCTTGAACGTCCGGCCGCCGTATCTCCTGTTCGTGGGCACCCTGGAGCCCAGGAAGAACCTGATCCGCCTGGTCCGGGCGTACCGCCGGGCGGTGGCCGCCCAGGACCTCCCCCATCGGCTGGTCCTGGCCGGGCCCCTGGGTTGGCACCACCACCGCCTGCTGGCCGAGGTCCGGGCCGGCGGCCCCGGCGAGGTGATCCTGACCGGCCGGACCGCGCCCGCCGACCTCGACGCCCTGTACCGGGCGGCCGACGCGTTCTGCTACCCCTCGCTCTACGAAGGCTTCGGCCTCCCGGTCCTGGAAGCCATGGCCCGGGGCACCCCCGTGGTGTGCTCGAACGCGTCGTCCGTGCCCGAGGTTGCCGGCGACGCGGCGGTCATGGTCGACCCGCGCTCGGTGGCCGGGCTGACCGCGGCGCTGGGCAGGGTGCTCGGCGACCCGGCCGAGCGGACCCGCCTGTCCGAGGCCGGCCGGGAGCGCGCCGGCCGCTTCTCCTGGGAGCAGACCTCCAGGGACACCCTGAAGGTCTACGACGCGCTCGGCTAGACTGCCCGGCGTGAAGATCTCGCTGGTGGCCACGGTGAAGGACGCCGGCCTGCACGTGGGGGCGTTCCTGGATTCGGTGCGGGCCCAGACCCGCCTGCCCGACGAGATCGTGATCGTGGACGGCGGCTCCACCGACGGCACCGTGGAGACCCTTCGCGCCGCGGACGACGTCACGCTGATCGAAGAGCCCGGCGCGAACATCGCCCGCGGACGCAACGCGGCCATCCGGGCAGCCACCCACGACGCGATCGCCGTGTCCGACGCCGACTGCGTCCTGGCCCCGGACTGGCTGGCCAACCTGGAACGGGCCCTGGAGGAGGGCGCGGAGGTGGCCGCCGGGTTCTACCGGCCCCTGGCGTCCACGTTCTTCGAGGCCTGCTCGGCGGCCGTGTCCCTGATGGAGGCCCACGAGGTGGACGGCGACCGGTTCCTGCCCTCCGCCCGCTCCGTTGCCTTCCGGCGCGAGGCGTTCGAGAAGGCCGGCGGGTACCCGGAGTGGCTGGACATCGGGGAGGACATGTTCCTGAACCACCGCCTCCGCGAGCAGGGCGCGCGCATGGACTTCGTCCCCGAGGCCGTCGCGTACTGGAGGGTCCGACCCACCCTCGGGGCCACGTGGCGCCAGTACTTCCGCTACGCCGAGGGCGACGCCCTGGCCGGCATGCACGCCACCCGCCACGCGGTCCGGTTCGGCGTGTACGGGCTGGCCGCCGCGGCGCTCCCCGGCCGGCGCTCGGGCCTCCGCCGGGCCCTGGGCCTGGCCGCCGGCATGTACGCACTGCCCCGGGTCCGCCGGGCCTGGCGCCTGCTCCCCAACCGGGCCAGGGACCGGGCGGGGGCCGCGGCCGCCGTCCCGGCCCTGATGCTCCTGGCCGACGCGGCCAAGATGGTCGGCTACCTCACCGGCCGGCGCCGGCGCTCCTGACCGTGGACCTCCGCGCGTTCCGGGCCTCGTTCCCCGCGCTCGAACGCCTGGTGTGGCTGAACACGGCCACGGTCCCGCCGGGGGCCGGGCCGGTCCTGGAGGCGGTCCGCCGGGCCCTGGCCGACTGGGAGCGAGGCGCGTTCTCCTGGCAGGACTGGGAAGCCGACGCCTACGCCACCCGGGGCCTGTTCGCCGGCATGCTCGGGGTCCCCGACCAGACCGTGGCCCTGATGTCCTCGGTGGCCGAGGCGGCCTCCACCGTGGCCGCCGCCCTCCCCGCGGGGAAGGTCGTGGTCGGCTCCCGGGAGTTCCACTCGAACCTGTACCCGTGGATCGCCCTCCG
>DASWKD010000232.1:0-30227 GCA_036396815.1 Actinomycetota bacterium
CTGAAGGGCCGGCCTCCGGGCCGGCCCTTCATCTATCCCTGCTTCGGGCGCTTCAGGTAGGCCACGATCCCCTGCGGGCCCTGGAGCACCGAGACGAGCTCCCAGCCGTCCTCGCCCCACTGGTTGAGGATCTCCTGCGTGGCGTGCTCGATCAGGGGCACGGTGGCGTATTCCCACTGCGGCATCGGACTCATCCTCCCTCGGTCGACCGGTGCACCGTCCTGATGCACTGATCCTCCACGTAGCCCAGTCCGGCCTCCCGGGCGATGGTCCCGGATTCCTCGCTCCGGATCCCCAGCTGGAGCCACAGGGCCTTGGCGCCGACGGCCACGGCCTCCCGGGCGATGGGCGGGGTGTGCTCGGCGCGGCGGAACACGTCCACGATGTCGACGGACTCAGGGATGTCCGAGAGCGAGGCGTAGCACCGCTCACCCAGGATCTCCTCCTCCTTCGGGTTGACCGGGATCACCCGGTACCCCGCGCCCTGGAGGTAGCGGGCCACGCTGTTCGAGTCGCGTTCGGGCTTCGGCGACAGGCCGACCACGGCGATGGTCCGGGCCTCGCGGAGCAGCCTCCCGACGTCGGTCACGCCCATCCTCCCTTGTCCAGGATCTCCAGGAAGCTGTGCAGGATCCGCCCGGTGGCCCCCCACACGAGGCTGCCGTCCACCTCGTAGGAATACATGGTGGGGTGGAGGCCGCCGGGGGCCGGGACCTCCCGCTCCACGTGGCGCAGGGTTCGGATCGGGAGATCGAGGACCTCGGCGATCTCCTCCTCGCTGGGCCGGAGAGCCGGCGGGGCAGCCAGCAGGCCAACGAAGGGAGCGATCACGAATCCGCTGACGATGGTGGGGGTGGGGGGGAGCCCTCCCACGACGTCAAACGCCCCGGCCCGGATGCCCAGCTCCTCCTCGGTCTCCCGGAGGGCCGTGGCCAGCAGGTCATGGTCCTCGGCGTGCCGGGCCCCGCCCGGGAACGAGATCTCCCCCTTGTGGTCCCGGACCAGGTCGGTCCGCCTGGTGAACATGATCGAGGGCTCCTCCAGGTCCAGGACGGGCACCATCACTGCGGCCGGCGTACCGGGTCCCAGGGACGGGTCGGGTCGCGGGTCGGAGAGGAAGCCGTGGAGCGCGGAGCGCAGGTCGGTCATCGGGCCCATCGTACCCGTGGTCAGGACAGGCGCTTGACCCGGAGCTTGTACCGGCCCTTCTCGAACAGGAAGGCCGTGACGTGGATGTAGTGGAGCCCCCGGACCCGGATCCGGAGACTGCGGAACTTCTCGTTCCCGCTGTCGGAGGTCCGCTGCTTGAGGAGCTTGCAGGAGCCGCGGCGCACGAAGCACGACTCCTCGAACTGCCAGATCTCGGTGGTGCCCGGCTTCCAGATGTAGAGGTCGAAGTCGTTGTCCGCTCCACCGCGGAGGGCGATGCGGTACCTGCCTCGCTTGAGCCGCTTCTTGTACACGTCGTTGACGTCGTTCGGCCAGGCCACGCGGCCCTCCACCTTGCGCTTGATCTTCTTGGCTCCGGAGATCGTCCCATCGTGGCCCCCCGGGCCATCGCTGGGATCCCCGGCCAGAGCCTTGGCCGCGTCGATCCGGCCATCGCTGGTCTGCGTGAACTTGCCCGTCCGCACACGGCCCTCGAAGGGCAGATCGTCGAGGTTGGGCGGATGCTCGGCCCCGTTCATCACCGCGTTCTTGACCTCCAGCGCGGAGTACTCGGTGTGCTCCGACCACACCAGCCCGGCCACGCCCGCCGCGAAGGGGGCCGCCATCGAGGTCCCGTTCCAGGCCTCGTAGCCGCTCCCGGGCAGCGTGCTGACGATGTCTACCCCCGGCGCCGCCAGGTCCACGGACCGCCTCCCCCAGCTCGTGAACAGGCAGGCCGAGCGGGACTGCCCCAGGCCGTCCACGCTATCGTTGCACCCGGTCCCGTACCCATACTGGTCCTTGTGGTTGCTGGCCGCCACGGACAGGATGTTGGGCAGGTCGAAGCTGGCCGGGAAGCTCGGCGAGAAGCCGCTGAAACCGGCCAGGGCCATGTCGTTGTCCAGGGCGGCGTTCCCGGCGGCGGCGACGAACAGGATGTCATCATCGCCCAGGAGCTCGATGGCCCGGCGCTCCATCCCCAGCCAGATGTCACCCCCGAAGCTGGCGTTGACGATGAACCTCGTCCCCGGCAGGTCCGCCTTCATCTGGCGCACGTAGGCCAGGGCCTCGATCTCGGCATCGAGGGGGAAGTTGCCCCCGGGACCGGTGATCTTCAGGACCATGATGCTGCACTGAGGGCAGGCGCCGGCCACACCCATGGAGTTCCCGGATCGCGCTGCGGCGATGCCGGCCACGTGGGTGCCGTGGCTCCGCGAGTCATTGGCCGGTGCATCCATCAGGACCTGGCAGTTGTCGTCGGTGAAGTCGCATCCATTGACGTCATCGATGTAGCCGTTGTCGTCATCGTCAACGCCGTTCGCGATCTCTCCCGGATTGACCCACAGGTTGGGCGAAAGATCCGCATGAGTCACGTCCACGCCGGTATCCAGGACGGCGATCACCGTGGAGGTGTCCCCCGTCTGCTCGTCCCAGGCGAGATCCGAGTCCGCGTCGGCCAGAGCGGTCCCCGCGCGCTCGAAGGCCCCGTCGCCGATCGGATGGAGCTGGCCGTCGTTGTCGTGACCCCACTGGTCCTCGAACAGGAGATCGTTCGGGACACCGAACGGCCTCCGGATGAGGTTCGGCGAGACCTCCGCCACACGGGGGTCCGCCTCGTACGCGGCCACCGCCTCGGGGACCGAGACGTCCGGGGGAAGGTCGACCACCTCGATGTCGAAGGGCTTGATCCGGTCCTCCACCTCGGCGCCCAGGGCCCGGTGGACCTCCTTGGCCTGGGCCCGCCGGACATCTTCCTTGAACCGGACCAGGACCTGCCCCTCGACCCATCGGGGACGCTCCTCGCTCAGGTCGCGCTTGCGAACGCCCTGCTGGGGAGCGACACCGGCGGGGGGAGGATCGGCCTCGGCCACCAGCGGGGCAAGCAGGGACAGGACGGCAACGAGCGTGGTGAGCGATCGGGTGAGCAATGGGCTTCTGCTTTCTGGGGACGCCGGACGCACCTCGCACGATACCGGAAGGGAGGCGTTCCGTCACGGGTCTCCCGCGAGCTACAGCGTTCCCCGGATCAGACCGCCGTCCACTTGGTAGGCCGCCCCGGTGATGTAGGACGCTCGCTCAGAGGACAGGAAGGCGACCAGGTCGGCCAGCTCGCGGGGGTCTCCGAACCGACCGGCCGGGATGGTGGCAGCCTCCTCGCGCTCCACCTCCTCCACCGGGCGGCCCGAACGCCCGGCCCGGTCGGCCATCAGTTCGGACACGCGGTCGGTGCGGAACCGGCCCGGGAGGACCAGGTTCACGGTGATGCCCTCGGGAGCCAGCTCCGTGCTCAGGGTCTTGGCCCACCCCGCCACCCCGGACCGGGCGGCACTGGACAGGATCAGGTTGGCGATGGGCTGCTTGATGGAGCTGGAGCCGATCACCACCACCCGGCCGTAGCCGGCCCGGCGCATCAGGGGCAGGGCCGCCCGGGTCATCCGCACCGTGGAGAAGAAGCTCAGCTCGAAGGCCTCCCGGAAGTCCTGGTCGGTCAGCTCCTCGAACCGGCCGAGCCTGGGCCCGCCGGCGTTGGCCACCAGGACCTGGCACCCACCCACCGCCTGGGAGCCCTCGGCCACGAACCGCTCGGGCTCGGCGGCCACGTCCACGGCGAGGGCGGCCACCTCCGCGCCGGTGGCCGAGGCGATCTCCTCACGGGCCGCCTGGACGGCGTCCGCGCTCCGGGCGGCGATGGCCACCTTCGCGCCCTCCCGGGCCAAGGCCAGCGCGCAGGCCTTGCCCAGGCCCCGGCTGGCCCCGGCCACCAGCGCCGGTCGCCCCTCCAGCCCCAGTTCCACGCTGGCCCTTGTATCATCGAAGGGTCATGGACACCACAACCCGGGTCATGTCGGTCACCCCCCAGGCGGCGGCCAAGGCCCTCCAGCTGGCCTCGGGCGAGGGACGGCAGGAGGCGAACCTCCGGGTCCGCGTGCTGGCCGGGGGCTGCTCGGGGTTCTCCTACCACCTGTCCTTCGAGGACGCCCCGGCGCCGGAGGACCACGTGATCGAGGAGGGCGGCATGCGCCTGCTGGTGGATCCGGCCAGCGCACCCATCGTCCGGGGGTCGTCGCTGGAGTTCCACGACGCCATGCTGGGGGGCGGCCTCAAGGTGGTCAACCCGAACGCCGTGCACGAGTGCGCGTGCGGCGAGTCCTTCTCGGTCTAACCGTACGGGTCGAACCCGCTTCCAGTGTCGTCCGCCGCCGGGCTGGGGTCGGCCGCTCCCCCCGCCACCGTCAGCTGGCCCGTCATGCCGCCGGCCTGGTGGAACCGGCACACGAACGGCGCAGCCTGGGCCCCGAACGTCACCTCGGCCTCGGCCGACCCCCCGGGCTCCACCTCCACGTCCACCCCCTGGGACTCCACGGTGAAGGTGTGGGCCACGTCGTCCTCGTTGTGGATGGCCACGGTGACGGTCTGACCCTCCTCACCCTCAAGGACGGCGGGCTGGAACGCGAAGTCCTTCATGTCGAGGGTGATGGTCTCCCCGGCCGGGGCCTGACCACCCGGCTCTCCGCCGGCGTCGTCCTCCTGGGCGCAGGCCGCTCCGACCAGGGCCAGGGAGAGGACGGCGACGCTCAACCTGCTCTGCTTCATGCCAGATCCACCTCCATCGGGTGATCCGTCACCGGGGCCCGCGCGGTTCGGTCCCCGGCGCCCACCTATACTCGCACCTGTGGCGGACGAACCGGTCAAGACCCAGTGGAAGGACCTGTACCACGAGGTCGTGGACGCGGGGACGTGCACCGGATGCTCGGCGTGCGTGGTGGTGTGCCCGCCCAAGGTACTGGGATACGAGGACAACCTCCCCGTCCACTTGGAGGACAACGGTCCCGACGTGTGCACCCACGGCGACCGGGGCTGCGACATCTGCACTCGGGCCTGCCCCCGGTTCCGCGATTGGGAGCCGGTCATCGAGACCACGATGTTCGGACGGGCCCGCCTGGCCGACGAGGCCATCGGCGTCCACAAGGAGGTGGTCCTGGCCCGGGCCACCGACCCCCACAGCCTGGCCCAGGGCCAGGACGGCGGCGTGGTCTCGGCCCTCCTTATCTGGGGACTGGCCAGCGGCGAGATCGACGGCGCCCTGACGTCCAAGCTCTCCGACGAGCGGCCGTGGGACGCCGAGCCCACCGTGGTCACCACCGCCGAGGAGGTCCTGGCCACCGCGGGATCCCGGTACACGTACTCGGCCAACCCCCTGGCCCTGACCATGGCCATGAAGATGGGCCTCACCCAGGTCGCCCTGGTGGGGATGTCCTGCCAGGCCAGCGTCCCGGGGAAGCTCGAGGCCATGCGCCTGAACAAGTACCGGCGGCGGATCGCCTGGAACTTCGGGCTCCTGTGCTCCAAGACGTTCACGTACCAGGGCCTCAACGAGGAGATCATCCCCAACCGCATGGGCCTGAAGCTCGAAGACGTGGTCCGAGTGAACATCAAGGGGAAGCTCCTCGTGTACACGAAGGACGGTGAGGAGCACACGTATCCGCTGAAGGAGGCCCAGGCGTTCACCCGCCCCGGCTGCCTCAAGTGCCCGGACTTCTCGGCCGAGCACGGCGACATCTCGTTCGGTGGCCTGGGCCAGAGCGACGGATGGACGCTCACCGTGATCCGTTCCGACCTGGGCCGGGACGTGTGGGACCGGGCGGTGGCCGAGGGCGTGGTCGAGCAGCGCCCTGCCTCCGAGGACCCCAAGGCCGTGGCCCTCATGGAGAAGCTGGCCGTGAAGCAGCGCCAGCGGTGGCCCGCCGGCGACGGCCCCCCCGCGTGGGGCGCGCCCGGAGCGCTCCCCGCCAACGGGCAAGCCTGATGGAGCGGCGGATCCTGGGTCGGACCGGCGTCCACGTCAGCGCGTACTGCCTGGGCACGATGATGCTGGGCCCGTGGGGCAACACCGACCAGGACGAGTGCATCCGCATGATCCACCGCGCCCTGGACGCCGGCATCAACGTCGTCGACACCGCCGACGTGTACGGCGAGGGCGCCACGGAGGAGATCGTGGGCCGGGCCCTCCGCGGCCGGCGGGACGACGCCATCCTGGCCACCAAGGTGTTCGGTCAGATGGGGCCGGACCCGAACCACCACGGCCTGTCCCGGCGGTGGATCATGCGCGCGGTCGAGGACTCGCTCCGCCGCCTGGGCACCGACCACATCGACCTGTACCAGGTCCACCGCCCCGATCCCGACACAGCGATCGAGGAGACGCTCGGTGCGCTGACCGACCTCATCCGGCAGGGGAAGATCCGCTACGCGGGCTCTTCGACGTTCCCGGGCTGGCTGCTCGCCGAGGCACATCATGAGGCGGAGCGCCACGGTCTGGCCCGGTTCGCCACGGAGCAACCCCCCTACTCGATCTTCGTCCGCCATCCCGAGCTGGACGTGTTCCCATCGGCCCAGGCGCACGGCATGGGCATCCTGGTGTGGAGCCCCCTGGCCGGCGGGTGGCTGACCGGCAAGTACCGGCGCGGCGCGGAGGAGCCCCAAGGCTCCCGCGCGGTCTGGGCCCGGAAGCGGGGCGGGCGGGTGGGCCTCCGGTTCGACCTCTCCAGGTCCGGGGCCCAGCGCAAGCTCGATCTGGTGGAGGACGTGGCCGCCGTGGCCGACAAGGCGGGGCTGTCCCCCGCCCACCTGGCCGTGGCCTTCACCCTGGCCCATCCCGCGGTGACCTCGACGATCATCGGCCCCAAGACGCCGGAGCAGCTCGAGGACCTCTTGGCCGGGGCCGGGACCCGCCTGGACCAGGACACCCTGGACGCCCTGGACGAGCTGGTCCCGCCCGGCGCCACTCTGGACGACGCCGACCGGGGCTGGGACCCTCCCTGGATGCGGCCCGAGGCCCGCAGGCACTGATCACTCACAAGTTCTGTGCAGTTGCACAAAGGATGTGGCCTGGGGGTCGTCGAAGTGGCCAGTGACAGCAGCCGACCCAAGGAGGATGGCCCATGCACAGGAAAGCACTGCTGGCCACCCTGTTGGCCCTGGCATCGGTGGGCCTGCTTGCTCAGCCCGCCGCCGCCAACAGCGTGTCCTTCACGGACGTAACCCTGTCCGGCAACACGGCCACGGTGGAGGGCGCCTACGCCTTCCCCGCGATCGCAACAGCCCAGGACGTGGGTGGCCTCAACACCAACTTCGCCGTCCACGACGTGGCCGTGGCCGCGGGCGTCGACCTGACCGCCGGCAAGATCATCCCCATCAACGGTGGTCTCCGGTTCGTATGGGAGATCAGCAACATGCCAGCAGAAGTCCCGCCCGAGGGCGTCCGCTATACCTGGGCCCTCAAGATCGGGAACACGCAGTACCAGCTCCAGGCCAAGCGTACGAACCTTGCGTCCACCACCACGACGGAGGACCCGGTGGGCCACGTGCAGCAGCTGGCCGCGCAGAAGAACTTCTTCCAGCTCCGCGGAGCGTGCCAGACCAGCTACCAGGGGACCCCTGCTGCCGGCTGCTACCACCTGGCCTGGCTGAACGGCTCGTTCGACATCGCCGGGAAGAAGGTGTCGATGGACTGGCCCTACAACACCAAGGACCAGATCGGCAGGCTGGTGGCCCCGGACTTCGTTCCCGGGGTGGTCCTGGAGGAGGTCCTGGTGGCCAGCAGCTCGATCACCAGTAACTTCCAGGTGGTGGTCAGCAACACCACGACCAGCGACTACATCAACGGCTGGGAGCCCTACTTCGCGGGCGGGCGGGTCCAGTTGGGGATCGGCAACCACACGTCCGGCCCCGAGGGCATCAGCTACGGCGCCCCGGTCACGCTGAACGCCGACGGCACGTTCGACGCCACGCTGAGCGGTCTGTCGGGATCCGCGAACACGATATTCGCGCGGGCCTGCAACGGCACCACGGCGACCTGCGCGTACACCTCGCAGCGGGTCATCATCTAGCGACCCGTGACGCTGGAAGGGCGGCTCCTCCGGGGGGCCGCCCTTCCCTTATCCGCCCTCGCCGGTCTCCACGTCCGCGCGGTCGTCGGGCTGAGCCTGCTCGGCCCGCTCGGCGTCCACCAGCTGCCACAGCCATTGCCCCCAGGCCCGGATGTCAGGCCACGCTCGCCAGAAGTCCTCCACCGTGCTCTCCCCCAGGCTCCGCCACGCGTTCGGGGCCTTCTCCTCCTGGGCCATCTGCTCCAGGACCAAGATCGCGTCGTGGAACCGCTGCTCGTCCATCGCACCTCCAGGGTCGGTGGCCACAGTGTGCGCGAGGGGAGCGGATCCCCGCAACACGGGTAGCATGACCGGGTGACCAACCGTCTGGCCGCGGCGACCAGCCCGTACCTCCTCCCGCACGCGGGCAACCCCGTGGACTGGTACGAGTGGGGCTCCGAGGCCCTGGACCGGGCCACGGCCGAGGACCGGCCCATCCTGCTCTCGGTGGGGTACGCGGCCTGCCACTGGTGCCACGTGATGGAGCGCGAGTCGTTCGAGGACGAAGCGGTTGCCCGGCTGATGAACGAGGGCTTCGTGTGCATCAAGGTAGACCGGGAGGAGCGGCCGGACGTGGACGCCATCTACATGGACGCCGTCCA
Source organism: Actinomycetota bacterium (assembly GCA_036396815.1). GTDB lineage: Bacteria > Actinomycetota > UBA4738 > UBA4738 > CALAEC01 > DASWKD01. Next base: position 8,678 of record DASWKD010000232.1, read on the forward strand.
GGCCATGACCGGCCACGGCGGGTGGCCCATGACCGTGTTCCTGACCCCCGACCTCCAGCCGTTCTACGCGGGCACGTACTTCCCTCCCGAGGACCGCCACGGGATGCCGGGGTTCCCCAAGGTCCTGGAAGCCGTGACCAACGCGTGGGCCAACGAGCGCCACAAGATCCACGAGCAGGGCCGCCGGGTGACCGAGACCATCTCCCGCCGCCTGGCGCCATCGCCGGAGCCGCTGTCGGAGCGCCTGATCGAGGAGGCCCTGCGGGGCCTCCTGGGCGCCTACGACCGCGCGTGGGGCGGGTTCGGAGGAGCGCCCAAGTTCCCCCAGGCCATGACGCTGGACTTCCTGCTCCGGGCCCACCTCCGGGGGGAGGACCACGCCCTCCAGATGGCCACCACCACGCTGGCCCGCATGGCCGGGGGAGGGATCTTCGACCAGGTGGGCGGGGGCTTCCACCGGTACGCCACGGACGAGCGATGGCTGGTCCCCCACTTCGAGAAGATGCTGAACGACAACGCCCTGCTGGCCCGGACGTACCTCCACGCCTTCCAGGTGACCGGGCGCCGGGAGCTCCGGACGGTGTGCCGAGCCACCCTCGACTACCTCCTGCGGGACCTCCGGCACCCCGACGGCGCCTTCTTCTCCGCCGAGGACGCGGACTCCGAGGGCCAGGAGGGCCGCTTCTACGTGTGGTCGTGGGACGACCTGGTGGCCGTGGCCGGCGAAGAGGCCGCCCGGTGGTTCGGGGCCTCGCCCGAGGGGAACTGGGAGGGCGCGAACATCCTGTGGACGGACGGCGAGCTCCGCGCCGTTCCACGGGACGTCGAGGAAGCCCGGGGCACGCTCCTCGAGGCCCGGTCCGGCCGGGTCCGCCCGGCCACCGACGACAAGGTCCTGGCCGCGTGGAACGGCCTGGCCATCCGAGCCCTGGCCGAGGCCGGCCGGGTCCTGGGGGAGGCCCGGTACGTGGAGGCCGCCGAGCGGGCCGCGTCCTTCGTCCTGGCGGAGCTCCGGGGGCCGGGCGGCCGCCTCCTCCGGGCCTGGCGCGACGGCCGGACCAGCGGCCCCGGCTACGCCGACGACCACGCGTGCATGGCCGCGGCCTGCCTGACGCTGTACGAGACCACCTTCGACCTGCGCTGGTTCCGGGAGGCCCGAGCCCTGGCCGACGACCTGATCCGCCTGTTCGAGGACCCCGAGGACGGGGGGTTCTACCAGACCGGCTCCGATGCCGAGGCGCTCCTGACCCGGCCCAAGGAGCTGTTCGACAACGCGGTGCCCTCCGGCAATTCGGTGGCCGCCGAGACGCTCCTCCGCTTGGCCCTGCTGACCGGCGACCCCACCTACGAGCGGAGCGCCGCCGGCGCCCTGCGCGCGGTGGGTGGGGTGCTCCCCCGGGCCCCGACGATGCTGGGGGAGGCGCTGGGAGCACTCGACCTGTACGTCGGGCCGTCGCGGGAGGTGGCGGTGATCGGCGACCCGAAGGCCGCAGCCCCCCTGGTGGAGCGGGTGTGGGAGGGGTTCCGACCCAACCTGGTCCTGGCCGCCGCCGCACCGGACGACCGCGGTGCCGCGGAGACCGTGGCCCTCCTGGCCGGCCGGCACGAGGTGGACGGGAAGCCGGCCGCCTACGTGTGCAGGCGGTTCGCGTGCGAAGCTCCGGTCACCGACCCCGATGCGCTATCGGCCCTCCTCGGCAGGTCCGCCGGCTCGTCGGATCATAAACTCGACGGCCGGTGACATGTTCGCCGGGATGAGCCGCGTCCCCGGGTGACGGGACGCCCACACCCGGAAGAGCTCATCGGCGAAGCCCTGGCCGACCTCCTCGACGCCCGCGAAGTCGATCTCCACCTCCTCGAATCCCTCGAGGTCCGCACCGATCCGTCTGGCCTCCGATCGGGAGACGAACCGGTCCCCGGTCCGGAACAGGCGGACGGCCACCCTCGACCGGGAGAACTCGTAGGAGTCCCGGGTGGTATAGCGCTCGAAGACATCCCGAAGGACGCGGGTGGTCGAGGGATCGAGGGCGCATCGGACCCGTGTCCCCTTGGAGCGGATGCTCTCGGTCACTGCTTCGTCGGCGCGGACGTTGTCCACGATCCATCGCAACCCGTTGGCGTCCAGCTCGAAGATGTCGACGGCCTTGGAAGTGAAGAAGATCCCCTCTCCCGTGTGCTGTTCCGGAGCCGTGGTCCGCTTCCCTTTGGTCAGCTCGAGCAGCGCCGTACGCTCGTCACCGAGACCGAGCCGCTGGCGGAGGTGCCTGTAGACGCCGACGCCGTCGTCCACGATCTCGAAAGCTGCCCGGGGTTCGCCGAGCCACAGCAGGACTTCCGCCGATGATCCCCCGGAGTGCTCGATCGCGTTGTTCAGCATCTCCGTGAAGGCGTACCCGAGTATCGAGCGGGCGTTTGCCGTGATCCGTGACGGGAGGCGATCGTGGATCTCGCCCCACACCTCGTCTTCCTCCAGCCCGACCAGGGAGTACCGACGGGCGACATCGACCATGCGCGTATAGCGAGCGCCTCGTCCCCTGCCGGTGAGCGCCACCTCGCCCGCCGTGGCCAGCTTCCGGAGGTGGTAGTGAGCTGCCTGGCGGGTCACCCCGGCCGCCCGGGCCACCTGGCCGCTGGTCACGCTCCCGTGCTGGGTCAGGAGGCGCCGGATCACGTCCCGGACGTCGGCCTTATCGCTACCCACGAAGCCATTTTACCTTTTTACCTTCCAAGAGGGGGCTCTCTCGGGAAGCGTAAGAAGGTAAAGGACCTTTGGCTCAGGCCACGGTGCCTGTGAACGGCAGGCCCCGGCCCAGCCAGCGCTCCAGACCGCCCTCCAGGTTGTAGGCCTCGAAGCCCCGGGCCTTGAGGAGGTGCCGGGCCACCTCGCTGCGCTGGCCCACCGTGCAGTAGGCCACCACGGGCTTGGTGGGGTCGAGGTCCCCGGCCCCGGCCAGCAGGGCGTTCAGGGGGACGTGGATGGCGCCCTCGATCCGGCCGGCCTCCCACTCATAGGGCTCGCGGACGTCCACGAACTGGACATCGTCGCGCCGCTGGTGGGCGGCCTGTGGATCGCTGAGGTCCGGCGTATCGGTCATCGAGGTCAGTGTAGCGCCAGGCCCAGCGAACGGGAGAGGTCGGACACGGAGCGCTTCGGGTCCTCGTGGACGTATCCCCGCATGCCCAGGGCCTGGGCCGCCTCCACGTTGGGTGGGAAGTCGTCCACGAACAGGCAGGCCTCCGGGGGCAGGCTCAGGCGATCCGCGGCCAGCCGGTAGATGTCGGCCAGCGGCTTCCGCAGGCCGACTTGGCCCGAGATGACAACGGTGTCGAACAGCTCCTCCAGCAGCGATGTGGGGTAGTAGTGCAGGCCCCAGGAGTTCGAGACCAGGGCCGTGCGGACGCCCGCCGCCCGGGCCCGCCGGACCAGGTCCACCATCCCTTCCTCGATCCCGATGCCGGCCACCATGCGATCCACCAGCCCCTCATGGGCCACGGGCCGGTCCAGGCCCTCGGACAGGACCTCGGCCAGACGGCGCTCGAACTCCTCGACCTCCATGCGTCCGGTCTCCACCAGCGACACGAAGTGCTCGGGATCCTGGTCGTGGTACGCGGACTTCAACGCCTCGCGGAGGCCCGAGGGGTCCACGCCTTCCTCGGCGCAGAAGCGCTCGAAGGCCTCCCCCAGGGGGCCGGTCAGGACGCCGCCGAAGTCGATCAGGAGGCCCCGGATGTCACCCACCGCCGGCCACCGCCACGGCCCGGGCGGCCAGGGCGGGCACCGCGGTCTCCATCCGGGCGAAGAAGGGATCGTCGGTGTGACCGGCCAGGTGCCGGGCGTAGGAGCCCTCCAGGAGGATGGCCAGCTTCCACATGGCCAGCACCCGGAACGGGGTCAGGTCTTGCGCGGCGCGGCCCGTGCGCTCGCGGTAGCGGTCCAGGAGCTCGGCGCGGGTGGCGAACCCCGGACCGGCGGTGGGCCCGGCCAGACCCAGCTCGTCGTCCGGCTCCCCGGGCTGGTGCCAGAACGAGAGCATCCACCCGAGGTCGGCCATCGGGTCGCCGACCGTGGACATCTCCCAGTCCAGGATGCCCGCCACCCGGGTGGGATCGGGCGCCAGCATCACGTTGTCCAGCTTGTAGTCGCCGTGCACGATGGTAGCCGGGCCCGAGGCCTCGGGCAGGTGCTCGCGGAGCCAGTCGGCGGCGGCCAGGAGGTCGGGCAGGGGCCTGGTCATGGGGACGGTCAGCTCCAGCTGGCCCCGCCACCGGCGGACCTGCCGGTGGAGGTAGCCGTCGGGCCTGCCCCAGGCCTCCAGGCCGGCCGCCCACGGGTCCACGGCGTGGAGATCGGCCAGGGCGTCCACCAGCGCCGGCCCGATCGCTGCCGGGTCGAGGCCCGCGGTAACCTCGTCGCGGAGCACGTGGCCCTCGATCATCTCCATCAGGTGGAACGGCGTGCCGATCACGTCCCGGTCCTGACAGGAGAGCACGGGCCTCGGCGTCGGAACGGGCGTGTCCTTCAGGGCGTCGAGGACCCGGTGTTCCCGCAGTACGTCGTGGGCCGTCGGGAGGAACGCGCCGGCCGGCGGGCGGCGCAGGACCCACGCATGGCCGGAGCGGCGGACGAAGAACGTCTCGTTCGAATGCCCGGCGCGATGCCGCTCCACCTCGAAGGAGCCAGTGCCGGGCAGCCGGTCGTCGAGGTACCGGCCCAGGGCCTCCGGGTCGAGCAGCCGGGGGGCCGTCTCCGGCATCACTCGACGGACCCCGTGGCGGCGCGCGTGCTCCCGTCGCGCTCCGATGCCTTCACCAGAGCCCGGGCGATGGCCATGCGGTGGACCTCGGACGGGCCGTCGTAGATCCGGGCTGCGCGCGCGTCGCGGTACGCGGCCTCCAGCGGCGTGTCCGCCGAGTACCCCAGCGCCCCGTGGACCTGGAGCGCCCGGTCCACGATGTCGCCGAGGGCCTCGGCCACGAACACCTTGACCATGGCCACCTCCTGCCGGTGCTCCAGGCCTCGCTCCAGCTTCCACGCCGCGTGCAGGACCATGAGCCGGGCCGCGTGCAGCTGGATGGCCGAATCGGCCAGCCCGAAGGCCACGCCCTGGTGCCCGGCCAGCGCGCGGCCGAACGCCTCCCGGTCCCTGGCCCGGGCCGTGGCCAGGTCCAGAGCCCGCTGGGCCAGCCCGATCCACCGCATGGCGTGTCCCAGCCGGCCGTGGCCCAGGCGGCCCTGGGCGATGGCGAAGCCGTCACCCGCCGCGCCGACCAGCGCGTCGGCCGGGACCCGGCACCCCTCCAGCCGGATCTCGCAGTGGCCACCGGGGAGGTGCGTGCCCATGGTGGGAATGTCGCGGATCACCGTCCAGCCAGGCGTGTCCGTGGGGACCAGGAACAGCGAGGCCCGCCGGTGGGGCTCGGCACCGGGGTCCGTGACCGTCATGACCAGCGCGAACGCCGCGCCGTCCGCGCCGCTGATGAACCACTTCTCGCCGTCCAGGACCCACCCGTCGCCGTCCCGGCGGGCCATGGCCCGCAGGAGGGTGGGGTCGGAGCCGGACACCTCCTTCTCGGTCATGGCGAAGCAGGACCGGATGGCGCCGTCGGCCAGCGGCCGGAGGTACCGCTCCCGCTGTTCGTCGGTGCCGTGGTCGAGGAGGACGTGCATCGTGCCCTCGTCGGGGGCCATGCAGTTCAGGGCCAGCGAAGCCAGGGCCGAGACGCCACACGCCTCCTGGACCAGGGCCACACCGGTGGGCTCCAGACCCAGGCCTCCGTATGCCGCGGGGAGGTGCGGGTTCCACAGGCCGGCGGCCCGGGCCACCTCGCGCAGGGGGACCAGGTCCCGGTCGGTGACCGGATCACCGATCCCGGGCTCGGCGGGAAGGACGTGGTCCCGGACGAACGCGCGGACGCGGTCGCGGATCTCTCGGAGGGCGGCGGGGATCGTGAAGTCGATCATCGACCCATCCTCCCACCCGGGCTCACGCCCGGGCCACCACCACCCGGGTCACGTCTGGCCAGCCGCGCGTACTGCGGACTTCGCGGTACCCGTGGCGCTGGAGCACGCCCTTGACCGGCCGGGCACGATCGGGGCTGACCTCGATCAGGATCCACCCCCCCGGGCGGAGCCAGTCCCAGCCCTCCTCGACGGTCCGCTCCACCAGGTCCAGGCCGTGCTCGGAGTGGTCGGTCAGGACCTCGACGGGCTCGAACCCCCGGATCTCCAGCGGGAGGTCCTCGATCTCGCCCTTGGGCACGTACGGCGGGTGGATGGCGACCACGTCCACGCGCCCCTTCAGCCGGCCGGGGAGCGGGCCGTACAGGTCGCCCCGGTAGAAGCGCGCGTTGCGGAGGCCGAGCGCGCGGGCGTTCTCGCGGGCGTGGCGCAGGCCCACGTCCAGGAGGTCGGTGCCGTGCACGTCCGCGCGAGGGACCTCGTGGGCCACGGCCAGAGCGACGGGCCCGGCGCCGGTGGCCAGGTCCACCAGGACCGGTTTCGCCCGGCGGCGGAGACGGCGAACGGCCTGCTCCGCCAGGAACTCGCTGGACTGCCGGGGGACGAACGCCCCGGGTCGCACGATCAGCTCCAGGTCGCGGAAGCGCGCGTAGCCCAGGATGTGGGCCATCGGCTCGCCCCCGGCCCTCCGGCGGACCAGGGCCCGGAACCGGGCCGCCCGCCGGGCATCCACGCTCTCGTCCGGATCCAGGTCGTCGGGGTCGTCCAGGCCCAGGACGTGGGCCAGCAGGGCCTCGGCCTCGATCGTCCCGCGATCGGCCGGCCACTGGTCGATGGCCGGGGAGCGCGACAGCCGCCGGGCGCCTTCCTCCACGAGCGTCGATGCTTCGGTCACGAGGTCGTATCCTTCTACACGTCATGCCATCCAGGCGAATCCGACCCGTGCCCGCGCAGGAGGCCGAAGCCCTCAAGGCCGTCCGGATGATGACCGACCGCGTCCTGGTCAAGCGGCCCGAGGAGGACGCCGAGCGGAAGTCGAAGGGCGGCCTGCTGATCCCGGCCACGGCCAGCAGCGTCGACCGCCGGGGGATGTGGGCCCGGGTGGCCGCCGTGGGGCCCAGCGTGCGCCAGGTGCACGAGGGCGACGAGGTCCTCCTCCTGCCCGACTCCGGGATCGAGGTCGACATCCGCGGCGAGGAGTTCCTCCTGGTCCGCGAGCGCGAGATCCACGCCGTGGCCTCTGAGCACGAGGACCCCGGCTCCGGGATCTACCTGTAGCCGTCCAGGAACGCGGCCATCCGCTGGACCACGCCGGGGATGTCGCGGAGCAGGGCGTTGGGATCGTCGAACAGGACGAGCTCAGCGGCCGGGAGCGCCGCGGCCAGCTCCTCGGCCACGCCGGCCGCGTGCACCGGGTCCCCCCGCTGGCCGATCACCAGGCAGGGAGCGCGCACGCCGGCCACCGCCGATGCGTCGTCCCGCAAGGGCGGGTCGTCCAGCAGCTCCCGGATCGCGTGGGGCATGGCCTCGCGGTTCATGCGGAGGATGACCTCGCGGCGGAGCTCGCGGGCCGCCGGGAACTCCTCGAACGGTCCCGCGGCCTCCTCCTCGGCCAGCAGGATGTCGGCCACCTCCTCGACCGGGTACCGCTCCAGGAGGTCGGCCAGATGGAGCAGCTGGGTGTGGGCGGTCATGGACCGTTCCAGGCGGGCGGGCAGGAGGAACACGAGACGCTCGAACCGGTCGGGGACCCGGGTCAGCAGGCGAAGCGCGGCCCCGCCCCCCAGGGAGATCCCGGCCAGCCCCGTGGCCCCGAAGGCCTCGGCCACCGCGTCCACGTCGGCGGCGAAGTCGTCCATCGAGTAGTGGCCGGGACCGGGGCGCTCGCTGTCGCCGTGGCCGCGGAAGTCGAACAGGACCTTGGTCCCGGGGAGGAACGGGGCGAAGATGGCCAGGTCGGTCCGGCTGCCGGTCAGGCCGTGGGCCAGGACCGTGACCGCGGATCCCTCCCCGATCACCTCGGCGGCCAGCTTCACGCCTCGAGACTCCACCCAGGTCTGCACGGTCGCCATTGGGTGGGAGGCTATCCGACCGGCTACTCCAGGCGCAGGTTCCCGGACGAGAGGGTCACGTCGCCGGAGCCGTAGAGCATCGTCCCCATCGGGTCCCGGAGGGTGGCGGTGAAGGCATCGGCTCCGACGCCCGGCGCTCCCCCGTCGGCCACCGTGTACCGGAGCGTGCCGGGGAAGGCCCCGTTGACCATCCCCCGGACCTGGACCAGTGCCCGGTCCCCAGCCACGACCACCCAGTCGTACGCGTCGCCCTCGAACCGTCCGAAGGAGCCGTCCAGGCGGGTCGGGTTCTTCCACGCCGTGCCGTCGTGCTGGACGCCACCCAGGGTCAGTCGGGTCCGCATCGAGGCTGTGTCCGGTCCCATCCCGGCCCCGGCCAGGCTGCGCTCTCCGTCCATGACGGCCAGCTCGATGGTTCCGACGGCCCCGCCGGTCCAGTACAGGTTCGTCCCGGGGACCGTGACCTCCACACCCCACAGGTCGATGGGCAAGCCGGGCGCCACGGTGATGGCATCTCCCGAGGCGTCGACACCGGCCGTGAACGAGAGGGGCATCGAGGTCAGGGTGGGCGTCAGGTCGAAGCGGGCCTCGGCCAGCGACAGGTCCCCCGGCGAGCCGTCGGCGTCCTGGGTGGCGTGCGCCGCCAGCACGGGAGCGGCCGGGGCGACCACCGCGCCATCGCCCGTGTACGCGAAGGACAGCGTCTCCTTCCGGACCTGGTAGGCCACGGTGACCTCGGTGGGCAGGTACGTGGGGTCTCCATCGAACGAAGCCGTGGCCGGCACCAGGTCGGCGGGCTGGTCCAGGACGATCTGAGCGCTCCCCTGGCCGTCCGGCCCGGTCGTGGCCGAGGCTCCCTGCGGGCCCATCGCCAGGCCGATGGTCCGGCCGGGCAGCGGTGCGCCGTTGATGGCGTCGGTCAGGATGGCCGAGGCAGTCGTCGGATCGGAGTACTGGCCAACCGTGTCGCCGGCCCAGGCCAGAGCGGAGGGCCGCCGCTCCACCATGTAGGGGACGGTCACGGAGGCGGGAGCGTGCTTGCCGAACCGATCCATGGACACCGTGAGCTCATACGCGCCGGGGGGAACCGACAGCGATGGGTCCGCCGAGGCCACGCCGTCCGCACCCGACACCCCCGATGCGGAGAGCGAGCCGCCCGGTCCGTCGAGCTCGAACATCACGGTGGCCCCCTCGACCGGTGGCGTGCCCGCGTCGTCAGGGTTCGTGACCTGCGCGGTGAACCCCGCTCCCTCTCCGGTCGGCGCGGAGGGCTGGCCCGTGTACGTCAGGTCGGTCTCGTCCAGGACCACGTTGACCTCGAACGGGCCGTTGGAGGCGATCGTCGGGTCCGAGAAGTCCCGCCCGACCACCCCGATGGTCTGGACGCCCGTGGGAGCATCGGCCGCGGGACGAAGAGGGATGAACGCCGTGGCCGGCTCGTGCTCTTCCAGCGTCTTGTGGTCGAACCCCGGGGTCCATCCGGCCGGCAGGTCGAAGAGCTCGAACCGGAACGTGTCGGTCTCCTCGCCGGTGTTCATCACCGGGATGCGCAGGATGTTGGTCTCCTCGGGCGTCACGTCGATCCGCATGGGATGTCCGGTCTCGTCCATGGGATCGACCAGGATGCCCGGCCCCCGGACGTCGAAGAACACCCGCATCGAGCCGGAGGCCGCAGGGATGGCCCGCACGGCCACCCGGGGGCCGGTGGTGGGGGCGAAGGCCCGCTGGGGCGTGTCGTCGTCGGACGGGTCCCAGGCGTCGATCCCGCTCCCTCCGTAGCAGCCGCCGTTGCACCCGCCGGGGATGGTGCCGTCGGGCCGCTTGATCTCGATCGGTCGCACGGCGTTGGTGTCGCTGGTGTACAGGTCGTCATTGATCTCCCAGATCACCAGCCCGGAGTCGCTGGCGCTGTCGTCGTACGTCCCGTCCTCGCGGATACGGTTCTCCACGATGTAGTACCGATCGGTGCCCTCATCGGGGTCGTACAGGATGAAGTGCTCGCCGGCCAGGTTCAGGCCGTTGACGTCCCCGTAGGCATCCCGGGTGGGGATGTAGGGGTTCGCCCAGCCGAGGTGCAGGAGGTGCCAAGCCGTGGTGCGCCGGAGGCTGAGGGGGGCGTTGTTGCAGGTCGGCCCCATGATGTCGAATCGTCCGACCCCCGCCCGGTACCGGTCGATGGTGTCCAGAGCCACGTGGGTGGTCTCGTGGATGATCGTGGCCAGGTTGGTGTCCGTGCCGTCGTTCGTGGTCTCGATCTCCATGTCCACGCCGTCGAGGGTCACCGGGTCCACACCGCGCGTCGTCCCGCATCCCCCGACCAGGTCGGGATCGGCGTCGAAACGATGGACCACCAGCTCCAGGTTCGTGATCCGGCCGTCGCCGTTCCTGTCGAAGTCCGAGAAGTCGACGAAGGGATCGGCCTCTTCGAGCAGGAACTTCGCTTCGGCGGAACGCCCCATCTGGAGGAAGTCACCCTTGTCTTGGTCCACGGATATCGAGACGATCCCGTCGTTCACCGCACCCCCGTTCGAGGCGTCGGTCTCCAAGGCCCGGGAGAACACCAGGTCCCCGTGGGAGTTCTCGATGAAGTAGTCGCGGACGCTGGGGAACGGCCCGAAGAACCGCTCCTCCCAGAACGCGGCGTCCTGCCCCGCCGGGTACGGGACGTCGTTGAACTCCGCGTACAGGACGAGCATCGGCCGGTCGGTGCTGCCACCCGTGAACGAGTACCGCTCGCTGTGCGGATCGTCGCGGTGCGCGAAGTCCGGAAGGTCGTCCGGATAGGGCGGAGCGGCCGCGGCGGACCCTCCGGAGATAAGGACGGACACGATCACGGCGGTCGTGAGGGCCTTGGGCGTGGACAGCATCTCGGGCTCCCTCCCCCAGGGGATCCGAACGGGCGGATCCCCCTCAGATGTGGCGAACCCCTCGATTCAATCCCCGGACCATGAGCCTGTCAAGACCGCCACATGGGAGGGAGCCCCCGTGACCGGGGGCTCCCTCCTCCGTTCGGGCGCTCGGACGTGCTAGACGGCCGCGGTTCCGATCTTGAGCTGCATGGTGTCCGACTGCTCGGTGTCCGGGTCGGTCACCGTCAGGGTCACGATGTGGCCCTTGGCCGCGCCGAACATGTGAGTGACCACCTTGCCTGTCGCCGTGACCCCGTCGCCGAAGTCCCATGCGTACTCGAGCGAGTCATCCATCTCCAGGGTCCCGGCGTCCTCGTACCGGTAGGAGCCCGAGGCGTCGAAGGTGTGGGTCCCGCCGTTCATGTTGGGGCTGGGGGTCTCGAAGAAGGCCACCGGCTCCTCGTTCACGGTCTGCGAACCGCCCTGGGTGGGCTGGAGCATGGTCGCCGCAGACAGGATCGAGCACAGCTCGAACGACATGGACAGGCCCTTCGAGAAGGTCGTCCCCGTCTGGTCGGCGTGGGTCTGGGCCACCAGCTGCTCCCAGTTGTCGTGCGGCGAGTGGTACACCCACAGCCCGTCGGGGCCGTAGCCCAGGTCGTTCGGGTTGGTCGAGACCGCGTGCGGGCCCACCAGGTCCGGGTACGGGTTCAGGGTGGGGACCCAGTTGTGGAAGTCCTCGGCATCGGTGGTGAATAGGAGGAGGCCCTTCTCGGTGACCTTGAGCACACTCTCCTGCTCCAGGGCCGCCGCCCCAAGCTCCGTGGCCTCCTCGTTGGACAGGAACACCGGGACCACGCCGGGCTCCTGGCTCTGGCCCGTGTACGACAGGGTGTCGTCGATGTTGTTGAAGATGGCGTTGATGAGCGGCCGCATGCTGGCGTTGAAGGCCGTCATCCGGGCCCGCTCCTCGGTGGTGCCGGCCGGGGCGTGCAGGGCGATGTTCATGGGGATGAACGGGCTCTTCTCCACGGCCGGGTTCCGCGACACGGGAGACCCGCGGTAGAAGGCGGGGTAGTGGCCGCCGCACGGGTCGTGGTTGATGTACGAGGTCAGGGTGACGTTGGGATCCTTGGGCAGGCTCCCGTTCTGGGAGGTCCGGCTGTTCTCGGTTCCGACGTACAGCTTGGAGCCCTGCCCGCCGGCCTCCTCCGCGTCCCACGCGGCGAAGATCACGGTCTTCGACGGGCGCGTCCCGGTGGCCTTCCAGTAGTCGGCGAGGAGCTTCGCGGTGCGCAGCATGGTGCCTGAGCCGGCCGTCGAGTCCCACGCGGCGTACGGAGAGCCGTCCACACCGTCGTAGTGGCTGCCGATCAGCACGAAGTCCTCGGGGTTGTCGGCGCCGGGCACGATGGCGAACTTGTTGAAGGCCCGTCCGGCGTTGGTATCGAAGTTGTCGCCCAGCCCGGTAAGGCCCCCTCCCCCACCGGTGGAGGTGAACTCCTGGGTCCGGAAGCTCACCCCGACGTCCTTGAGGACGTCGGTGTAGGCGGTCTCGAACCAGGCCAGGTACTCCAGCTGGTGGTTGTACGTGCACCCGATGTCCCGGACGTCACCGATGACCTTGCACTGGGGCTGGTCACCGGAGGGGTCGTTCGTGGTGGTATCGCCCGGCTGGCGGTTGGTCAGGTTGTTCGCCACGAAGTTCACCACGTTGTACGAGTTATACGTCCGCCAGTTGTCCAGGTCCGCCAGGTCGGGGATGGGCTGGTACAGGTCGGTCAGCTTCTTCAGGTCCAAGGGCAGGGAGCTTTCCTCGGCCTGGCTCTGGGGCATCCCGGTGAGGAGCATGGCCAGCGAGGCCACCAGAGCAACCGCAAGGCGCAGCTTGGTCATGTCCGTGATCCTTTCTCGAAGGTCCTGCCCCGGTTGTTCACCGGACCCCCTCGGAAACCCTTTGTGCACATGCACAAAGGCCAGAGGGGGATCCCTCCCCCGGTGTCCGTTCCGTCCCGGTTCAGCCGACCGTGACCGCCTCCGACCGCTCGTGGCAGGCGTCCGCGAAGCAGGCCCGGACCACCGCGGTGTAGTCGCCGGGGGCCAGCCCCTCCACCGCCGCCTGGAACGAGGACAGGTCACCCGACAGGCCGGCCGGGGTCGAGGCCACCTCGGTCCCGGAGCCATCGAGGACCGAGATCTGGACCGTGGCCTCGGGCACGGTGAACGTCCCCGAGCCCGTCCCGGTGTCGGGGCCCACGAACACGGTCCCGGCGGCCGTTCCCGTTTCCACCGCCACCCGCACGTCGACGGCGGTGGGCCGGACGGTACCTCCCGGGGCCAGGCCCAGCGCGGCCAGGGGCACCCGGGCCACCGCCCGATCCCCTCCCAGGTCGAAGTCCCCGCGGACCCGCTGGCAGGGGGCCCCGGTCCGGCACACCTCGAAGCGCCTGGGCGTGCCTCGCATGCGCAGGGAGTAGGTGGCCCCTCCCACGTCCAGGGTCCACTCGGCCTCGGCGGGGGACTGCACGGCCTCGAGCATGCCCTCGATCCCGAGGACGAACACCAGGTCGTCGGAGCGGGCCGTGGTCCGGGCGATGGTGCCCGCACGGATGTCGTAGGACGACGTCCCGTCCTCGTCGTTCACCACGGTGACGGGGGCAGCCCGGCCGAAGGTGGCCGCGCCCGACACGTCCACCGAACCGATGCCTCCGGCGACCGTCAGATCGTCGATCGAGGTCTGGTCCGTGGCGTGGGTGATGATCCGAGGCCCGCCCGCCTGGACCACCCAGTCGGTGCACATGTTCTTGTACGCTGCGGCCCCTCCGTGCGCGCTCAGGTTGCCATTGCACCCGGGCAGATGGTCCTCCACGAACGAGATGTGGAACCGGCCATCCGGGCCCACCGCGATCTGCTGGTAGTCCCACAGCGTCCGGCCCAAGGATCCACGGTGGATCACCCGGTCCAGCGTCCCGTGGGTGATCACCGGCGCGTCCGAAGCCGCCCCGGTGATGACCGCGGCCTTGACCCTCCACTCGGACGTGGCAGGCACCGAGTTCTGATGGGCCTTCGAGGGGTTGTGGTACCAGGTCAGAGCCACCCGCCCGTCGTCTCCGGCGGCCACCCAGGGGAACGTGGAGCACCCCTCGTCCTGATTCACCCGGTACTGCTGCCATGTGGCGCCCTTGTCGGAGGAGACCGTCAGGTACACGTCGCACCCGCTGCCGTTGATGTCGGCCCACGTGCCGTACACGTTCCCGGCCCGGTCCACGTCCACGCTGACCATGAACGGGGCGATCCCGTTGCGAGGGGACGTCGCCGCGGGGGCCTCGGACCACGTCTCCCCCGCGTCGTGCGAGGACACCGTGCACAGCGAGCTGGACCCGGGGGCGCACCGGCCGAAGAAGTACACGTCGTCGGTCCGGCGGTCGGCGGCCACGTTGCCCGGGAAGAACCGCTGGCCGGCGCCGATCGTGTTGTAGGCGTCCATCCAGGTGTGGCCGCCGTCGGTGGACTTCCAGATCTGGGTGTGGGTCACGTGGTTGACGTACAGGTAGATGGCCCCGTTCGAGTACGAGAGCCAGGGCCGGTCGTCGACACCCGGGAGCACCGTCACCGTCTCATCGGTGTACTCCCACACGTCGCCGCGTCCGCTCCACTTGGTCAGGAAGATGCTGGGCACCCAGGTGTCGGAGAAGTACACGGAGCCGGCGTCGTCGATCACGAAGTCGCCCTCGGCCCCGAAGCCCCACTCGCGGGCCTTGCCCGGCGAGGGGAGGTCGGTCCACGTGGCGCCATCGTCCTTGGAGTACCAGGCGGGGGCGGCCCGGGCCACGCAGCACACCCCGGCCACGTAGATCGTCCCGGCCTCGTCCACCTTGATGCTGGGCTCCCCCGGCCCGCCCACCTGGGCCGGGTCGGTGAACGGCATCCGGACCGGGGCCCCGAAGGAGATCCCCTCCTCGTGCACGGGCTCGGGGGCCCCAGCCCCCTGGGAGGGCCCGGGGACCACGATCCCCGCAGCCACGACCGCCGTCACCAGCACCAGCTTCGCTCTCATCGCTTGGGCTCCTTCCCTTCGCTGGGTGAAGTGTTCGCCCCAGGGGGCCCCGGTCCCTTTGGGCATCTGCACAAAGGGTTCCGGAGCCCTCACGGTGAAGAAACCGTGAAGGGGCGGGCCCGCACGCCCGGACCCCGATCGAGGAGGAACGATGAAGCTGAGGATGCGTCTCGTGGCCCTGGCGGCCCTGCTCACCACCGTGCTGGCCACCGGAGGGTTCAGCCCCGCCCGGAACCTGGCCCCGGGCGACCCGTCCATGCTGAACCTGGCCCACGTCTACACCTTCGACACGGGAGGCGGGCCGACGGATCCCACGGGCAAGGGGACCGACGTCGAGTTCTACACGTCGACGGTGCCCCTGCGCGACTACACGACCGGCGAGCTGATCCTCGACGAGGAGGGCAACCAGATCCTGGTCGACAAGGACTTCGCCATCATGGGCTCCTACGGCGGCGGCGGCTGGGTGTTCGACATCACCGACCCGGAGAACGTGCAGTTCGTGCGGAACATCCCCTGCAACCAGACCCAGAACGACGTCCAGCTCAAGAAGTTCGAGGAGCGGTGGATCCTGGCCCTTGCCCGTGACGGAGGCAGCAACCCGTGCAACACCGGGGTGCCCAACAAGGGGAGCGGCGGAGCGGGCATCGCCGTGTTCGACGTAACGGACCCCTACGCGTTCACGCGGATATACAACTTCCGGAACACGGGGGGCGCTCACAACTTCACGTTCCACCCGACCAAGCCGTACGGCTGGGTGTCCACCGGGGACCTTCCGGGAGCGCTGAACCACATCCCGATCATCAACTTCACGGACGTGGACAACCCCACCCTGGCCGCGGACATCCAGGTCGAGGGGGGTCCTCACGACATCTCGTTCAGCGCAGACGGGCTCCGGGCCTACGTGGCCTCGGAGAACAACGCGAGGATCTACGACGTGTCGAACCCGGCTGCTCCCGTCCTGATCTCGCGGACCCCCAACGCGGGCACGTACTCGCACGGGTTCGATCCCACGCCCGACCGGTCCATGGCCGTGGTGACCAACGAGAGCCTGGCCCTGGGCGGGTTCTTCGCCGGCGGATCAACCGTCTGTCCGGGCGAGGGCCTGACCTTCTTCGACATCGAGGGCTCGAACGAGGCCACACCCATCCCCGTGGGCGAGTACCTGCCCACCGGCTTCGCCGGGCGGGCACCCGACAACAGGGCCTGCACGGGGCACGTGGGGCGCATCGCGCCCAACAGCCACGTGCTCTCCACGGGCTGGTACATCGGCGGCGTGCGGGTCGTGGACTTCGCCAACCCGAGTCTCCCCACGGAGGTCGCGCACGCTGTCATGCCCGGGACCGAGGTGTGGGCGGCCAAGATGTACAAGGGCCCCTACATCTACTCGGCCGACATGCGGCGTGGATTCGACGTCTACAAGTGGAGCGGGACCGGCACCGCCCCCTGGGTGGCGCCGTAACGCCCGATCACCACGGGCAGCGAGGGCCGGCCTCCGGGCCGGCCCTCGTTCCGTTCAGGGCCCCAGGGGCTCCGTCTCCTCCACGGTCTTCGACCGGGCCAGCGTGGCCGCCACGGCCCCGGCCAGGATCAGCACGCCCCCAGCCACCGTTGCGGCCCGCACGGCCTCGCCCAGGAACAGGGCGGCCATCACCGAGGCGGCCACCGGCTCCATGGCCGCGATCACCGAGGTCCGCACGGCCCCCAGCCTCCGGAGGCCCACGAACAGGCTGGTGAACGCCCCCGCGGTGAACGCGCCCATCCCCAGGACCGAGCCCCACTCCGGGAGATCCGCCGGGAGGCGCCCGCCCCCGGACGCCACGGCCAGCACCGCCAGCATCAGCGACGCGGAGCCGCTGACCCACATGGCCGACACCAGGGGCGACGTCCGCCTCAGGAACCGATCCGCTCCGATCATGTACAGCGAGAACGTGAGCGCCGAGGACAGCGCGAAGGCCACCCCCGCGGCCGACGCGGACACGCCGCCCGACCCCCCGACCACCAGCCCGGCCCCAGCCACCGCGGCCACCAGCGAGCCGGACAGCAGCAGCCCCGGCACACCCATCCCCAGCGCCGCCGACAGCACCGCCACCCACACCGGGTACGTGAAGAACAGCAGGGTGATGCCGGCCACCGTCCCGTTCTTCAGGCCCAGGAAGAACAGCGAGGACTCGGCCGCGTAGCCCACGGCCCCCAGGACCGCCAGGGGGACGGCCTCGCCCCCCGCGGGGCGGATGCTCCGCCGCAGGACGCCCAGCGTCCCGGCCAGCAGCAGCGCGGCCGTCCCGAACCGGATGGCCAGCATGGATGTCACCGGGAAGTCCCGGTCGGCCAGGAGCTTGCCGAAGATCACCGTGCCACCGAACAGCAGCGCGGCCAGGGCCACGAACAGGGCCCCCACGGTCTCCGCTCCCGGGCTCCGGCGCATGACCGCCGATGGTACCGCGCGGTCGCTCCGGGCCCCTCCCTGCTACCCTGAGCGGCCGAGGAGGGAACGACCATGGCAGGCAAAGAGATCCTCTACGAGACGTTCATGACCAAGGCCCCCGGCCAGGAGAAGCTCCGGAAGACGGCCCAGGCCCGGCACCGGTACCTGATCCGCGAGGGCTGGCACGAGATGGAGCGACAGCAGGCCGGCCCCGACGCGTTCAAGATCCGGTTCGAGCGCGAGGGCGCCGCCCGCAAGCTAGAACCCCTGCGCAAGAACGTGGAGCCGCCGCCCAAGCGCGAGGGCCGGGGCGACCGCAGGGGTGGGCCCGGTGGCGGCCGGGGCGGGTTCGGCGGCGGGCCCGGCGGCCGGGGCGGCTTCGGCGGCGGCCGGGGTGGACCCGGCGGCGGGCGGGGCGGGCCCGGTGGTCCTCCCGGTGGCCGGGGCGCTCCCGGCGGCGGGCGGGGCGGGCCCGGCGGTCAGCCGCAGGGCGGGCCTCCTCCGGCGACCCCGAACCCCTAGCCCGTCCGGGCGGCGCGAGGCGCCGGCTCGCGCAGGTGGTGCTCGGTCCTGGCCTGGTATGCCATGCCCACCGTGAGGAGCACCGCTTCCTCGCGATCCCGGGCCACCACCTGAGCTCCCAGGGGCAGGCCCTCGGGTGAGAACCCCACCGGGAGGGACAGCGCGGGGAGCCCGCTCAGGCTCGCCGGGCGGGTCAGCCATCCGGCGGCCCCGCTGTGCACGCCCATCCGCTCACCGGCCAGCTCGACCTCCTCCACGCCCAGCGGGGGGGCCACCAGCATCGTGGCCGGGGCCAGGATCACGTCCACATCGACGAGGACATCCAGGAAGCGATGGCGGACCTCCGCGGCCTTCTCCCGGGCGTGCAGGTACTCCACCGCGGTGCGGGACGCCCCCCACGACATGGACGTCCGGGTCAGCGGGTACAGCGTCTCGGGACGGCGGAGGAGGCGCCCGTACTCGGCGGCGAACTCGGACATGGCCAGCACGCTCCACGCCTCGGGCGCGTCGTCCAGTCCGGGGACGTCCACCGGCATCACCTCGGCGCCGGCCTCGGCCAGGACCCGCCCAGCGTGCTCCACCGCGGACAGGACCTCCGGCCGGGTCCGGCGGGCGAAGAATCCCCCGGCCACACCGATGCGCAGCCCGGCCACGTCCGCGGCGGGCATGACATCCGTGCCCGCCAGCGCCGACAGGCTGAGGGCCAGGTCCTCCACCGACACGGCGATGGGCCCCGCCGTGTCCAGGGAGGGAGCCAGCGGCATCATGCCCGTGGAAGGGAGGAGTCCGTAGGAAGGCTTCAGCCCGGCCACGCCGCAGAACGAGGCGGGGATCCGGATCGATCCTCCCGTGTCGGTCCCCAGGGCCATGGGGACCACCCGGGCGGCAACAACCGCCGCCGAGCCTCCGCTGGAGCCTCCGGTGATCCGCGTATGGTCCCACGGGTTGCGGGTGGGCCCGTGCATCGACACGGCGTTCGTCCCCCCCGCGGCCAGCTCGTGCTGGTTCGTCTTCCCGATGATCACCGCGCCGGCGCCGCGAAGGCGAGTCACCAGCTCGGCGTCGGCCCGGGCGATCTGCCCCCGGTGGGACAGGCTGGACCCCGACGTCTCCCACCCGGCCACGTCGAACAGGTCCTTGACCGCCACCGGGACGCCGTGCAGGGGCCCCAGCGGCTTGCCCCCCTCGACGTCCGCGGTCCGGGCCCGGGCCTCCTGGAGGGCGTCCTCCGATCGGATCTGGGTGAACGCGTTGGTCGAAGCCTGCCACCGATCGGCCCGCTCCAGGGCGGCCTCGACCAGCTGGGAGGGTGTGACCTCCCGGTCGCGGACCGCCCGGGCGCTCTCGGTCAGGGTGCGCGCCACGGCGTCAGGCTACCCGAAGCGGAGCGAGGACCGGAAGCCTACCGGCCGGCCGGCACCCTCTGGAGTCGGCGGACCAGGCCCAGGGCCCGGCGGAGGCGGCGCCGGGGCACCGGCGGCTCCCCGGCTCCGGGGTCCCCGGCCAGCGGGCGGGGCTCCCGGGCCCCCACGATCAGGGCCACCCCGACCACGATGACCAGCCCGGCCAGCAGGGTCCGGGAGGTCACGGCTTCGTTCAGGACGGCCCAGCCCAGGAGGACGGCCACCACCGGGTTCACGTACGCGTAGGTCCCCACCAGCGCGGTGGACGTCTTGGACAGCAGCCAGATGTAGGCCACGAAGCCCACCCAGGACCCGAACACCACCAGGTACCCCAGGCCCAGGAGCGACTCCAGGGAGATCCCGGCCAGGTCCAGCTTGCCGAACTCCCCGGTCACCGAGGCGGCCACCAGGAGCACCACGCCGCCCGCCACCATCTCCATGGCCGCGGCCAGCATCGGGTTGCGGGGGAGGGGCGCGGCCCGGGCGTACAGCGACCCCGACGCCCACGACAGCGAGGCCAGCACCAGCAGGCCGGTGCCGAACAGGTCCAGCCGCCCGGCCAGGGACTGCCCCACCAGGAGCGCCACCCCGGCGAAGCCCACCAGGAGCCCCAGGACGGCCACCCAGGACAGGCGCTTGCGGAACGCCACCCGGTCCCCCACGGCCAGGAACAGCGGGACCGAGGCGATGATCAGCGCGGCGATCCCCGACGGCACGGACTGCTCCGCGATCGAGACCAGCCCGTTGCCGCCGAGGAGGAGCGCGCCGCCGATGATCGCTGCCGAGCGCCAATGGACGGGGGTCGGGCGCTCGGAGGAGGGGTCGCGGCGGCGCGGTCTGGCGATGAGGTACAGGATCGACCCGGCCACCAGGAACCGGGCCGAGGCCATCAGGAGGGGCGGGATGGTCTCCACGCCCACCCGGATGGCCAGGTAGGTGGAGCCCCACACGATCCACACCGAGACCAGCGCGGTCCAGATCATGGCCATGCTCGGCCTCCGCTCCTCCGGGTGGGTGGCGTCGAAGACCTGCATGGGCTTATGATACGAAAGGCATCTACCTCTGAGAAGGGCAAGTCGAAGTGATGTTGGTCACTTCGGCTTCGAACAGAAGACAGAAGGGGGCGGCGACCTTGGAAACTGAGAGGCTCCTCGACGAAACGGGCTGGAAGATCCTGACCGAGCTCCAGGACAACGCCAGGATCTCGTTCAGCGAGCTGGGGCGCCGGGTGGCCCTGACCCCACCGGCGGTGGCCGACCGGGTCCGGCGGATGGAGGAGGCCGGGCTGATCGGCGGGTACCGGGCCCACCCGGACCTGGGGAAGGTCGGCCTGCCGATCACCGTGTTCATCCGGTGGACGGCCATCGGCAACGACTGCGCCCACCTGGGCGAGGTGGCCAAGGACATCCCCGAGATCATCGAGTGCCACCGGGTGACCGGGGAGGCCTCGTACGTGGTCAAGGCCGCGGTGCGCACGGTGGAGCACCTCCAGGACCTGATCGACCGGCTGATGCCCTACGGGGAGACCAAGACGTCCGTGGTCCTATCGTCCCCCGTGATGCACCGCGCGGTGGGACCGGAGCACGTCCGCGAGGCGGAGCCGGTCAAGCCCACCCCGATCCGGCGGCGGACCAGAACAGCCTGATGGCGGTCCGCGTCGGACTGGGACTGTTCACCGGCCAGATCCCGCCGGGCTCCGACCGGACCTTCGCCCAGGAGTACCACGATGTCATCGAGCTATCCCGGCTCGCAGAAGCCTTGGGCTTCGACTCCGTGTGGGTCAGCGAGCACCACGGGGCCGGCGACGGCTACCTGCCCTCGCTCCTTCCCCTGCTGGGCGCCCTGGCCGCAGCCACGGACGAGGTCACCCTGGGGACCGGCGTGCTGCTCACGCCGTTCCACCATCCTCTGCGGCTGGCCGAGGACGCCGCGGTGGTCGACCAGCTGTCGGGCGGGCGCCTCCTGCTGGGCCTGGGCCTCGGGTGGCGCGAGGAGGAGTTCCGGATGTTCGACGTCCCCATCGCCGAGCGGGTCCGCCGAACCACGGAGACCGTGGACATCCTCCGCGCGGCGTGGACCGGCGGGCGGTTCACCCATCGCGGGAAGATCTTCGACCTGGAGGACGTGCGGGTCACGCCCCCGCCGGCCCGCGACGGCGGCCCGCCGATCTACCTGGGCGGCCACGTGGAGGCGGCCTGCCGCCGGGCCGGAGCCATCGGCGACGGCTACATCCGGAGCCGCGCGGGCCTCGAGGAGGCCAAGG
>DASWKD010000233.1:0-5656 GCA_036396815.1 Actinomycetota bacterium
CGCAGATGCGGAACTCGAGCGTCGGGTAGATGGCGTGGGGACGGAGGTCCCACCAGATCTTGGTGGCGTCCTCCAAGCTGTTCGTCTTCTGGAGCAGGTGGATGAACCCCTGCCACTCGTCCCACGACTCCAGGTGGGGCGGGATCCCGGTGCGGGGGAACCGGGACCACAGGACGCTCCGGTAGGACTTGAGCCCGGTGTCGCGTCCCATCCAGAACGGGCTGGACGTGGACAGGGCCAGCAGGTGCGGGAGGAAGTACCGGGCCTCGTTGAAGATGTCGATGCGGATGTCGGGGTCGGGGATCCCGATATGGACGTGGAGGCCGAAGATCAGGAGCTCCCGGACCACGTCCTGCATCTCGTCCTCCAGGATCTTGTACCGCTCCTTCTCCGTGACCAGCTGGTCCTCCCACCGGGAGAACGGGTGGGTGCCGGCCGAGGCCAGGCGGAGGCCGGCCTCATCCAGGATCGCGGTCAGGGCCCGGCGGAGGCGGACGATCTCCTCCCGGGCCTCTCCCACGTCCCGGCAGATCTTGGTGCCCACCTCGACCACGGACTGGAGCATCTCGGGCTTGATCTCCTCGCCGAGGTCGGAGATGGCGAAGGCCCGCTCCATCATGGCGTCGATGTGGGCCTTGAGCTCCCCGTCCGGCCCGATGATCTGGAACTCCTCCTCGATGCCCAGGGTCAGCCAGCCCTCGTCCATGCCCCGTATCCAAGCAGAACGTGCCCCCGTGGGCTAGGGTGATGCTGTGAGCGCCGAGCAGACCCTCGAATGGAAGGGCCGGACGGGCCCCTTCACGCTCCATGTGACGCCCGAGGTGTTCGCCCCCACCCGGACCAGCATGGCAGTGGCCGAGGCCCTGGAGATCGAGTCCGGGGATACCGTGATCGATGTGGGGTGTGGCACCGGCGTCCTGAGCTTCGTGGCCGCGCGTTTGGGAGCGGGCCGGGTGTACGGCACCGACATATCGGAGCCGTCGGTGGCCGTGGCCACCCGCAACGCCCGCCTGCTGGGCCTGACCGACCGGACCGAGTTCCGGGCCGGCACCCTGTTCGAGCCGCTGGATGGCGTGGAGGCCGATGTGGTGATCGGCGACGTGTCGGGGATCCCCGACGAGGTGGCCGAGGTCTCCGGCTGGTTCCCCGGCGGGTTCGCCGGCGGCCGCACCGGGGCCGAGGTCCCGGTGGCCATGCTCGAGGCGGTGGGCTCGTTCCTCAAGCCGGGCGGGCGGCTGTACCTTCCCACGGCCACCCTTCAGGACGAGAACAGGGTGCTTGAGGCGGCCCGGCGGGTGTTCGGACGGATCGAGTCCATCATCGAGAAGGAGTTCCCGCTCCCCACCCTGGTCGCCAGGTCGCGGGCTCTGGCCAAGCTGATGGCCGATGGTTTCTTGAACCTCCGCCAGAAGGGCAGCCGGATGCTGTGGCGGCTGGCCGTGTGGCGGTGCATCCGGACCTGACGGTCAGCGTCTGCGGAACAGCCGGTCCCTGATCCCCCACCGCAGGATGTGCCACAGAGCTTCGGTCACGATCCCCCCCGAGATCTTGGACTCCCCTGCCCTGCGCTCCTCGAACGTGATGGGAGCCTCCCCCACCGAGAACCCGTCGCGCCAGGCCCGGTAGGCCAGCTCGACCTGGAAGCCGTACCCCTCCGCCGTGATGCCGGCAGCCAGGAGGTGCTCCAGCAGGTCGCGCCGGAACACCCGGTAGCCGCTGGTGGCGTCGCGCACCGGGAGGCCCAGGACCAGCCGGGCGTAGGCGTTCCCCCCTCGCGACAGCAGGAGCCGGAGCCGGCCCCAGTTGCGCACGGCTCCGCCGGGAACGTAGCGGCTTCCGATCACCAGGTGGTGGTCCCGGGCCGCGGCCAGGAGGGCCGGGAGGTCCCGGGCCCGGTGGGACAGGTCGGCGTCCATCTCCACCACCAGGTCGGCGCCCGCGTCCAGGGCCCGGCGGAAGCCGTCCGCGTAGGCCGATGCCAGGCCGCGCTTGCCCGGCCGCTCCACCAGCGTCAGGCGCTCCGGGGGCAGGGAACGGACCACGTCGGCGGTGCCGTCGGGCGAAGCGTCGTCCACCACGACCACGGAGACCCGGTCCCCCACCGCACGGACCCCCTCCACAGCCGCGGCGATGGTGTGGCGCTCGTCGTAGGTCGGCAGGACCACGGCAACCGCGGGGTGGGCGGGAAGCGGGCCGGCCGGGCGCCGCCGGGGCTGCCGGACCGCGACCATGGCCAGGGCCAGGCCCGCCCAGTAGGCCGCGGGCAGCCATCCACCGATCACGTTGAAGATCGTCCGTCCGTCGGCCTGTGGGATGGCGGCCCGCAGGATCTGGGGACGGAACAGGGCGGTCGTGCCGTGGACCCGCCCCCGGTGGTCGATCACTGCGCTGATGCCGCTCAGGGCGGCGTGGACCACCCACCGGCCGTTCTCCACGGCTCGCATCTCGGACAGGGCCACGTGCTGCTCGGGGGCCGCGCTGCGCTTGAAGCTGGCGTTGTTCGTGGAGATCACCAGGAAGCCCATCTCCGCCGTGGTGTACCGGCGTATCAGGTCGGCGAACACGTTCTCGAAGCAGATGGCCGAGGCGAACCGCCCGGCAGGGATCCGGAACCGGCCGGGCTCGGTTCCAGCCGAGAGGTCGTCGCGGACCCGGTCCACATCGGGCAGCCAGCCCAGGTACCGGCGGAACGGGACGTACTCGCCGAACGGCAGGACGTGGTTCTTGCGGTACCGGCCCGCCAGGCGGCCGCCCGGGTCGTACAGCAAGTTCTCGTTGTACAGGTGCCCGGTGCCGTCCACGGTGATGGCCCCGATCAGGGCATGCGCCCCGGCCGTGGTCACCGCGTCGAACACGATGGCTCCCATCTCCGGATCGATGGTGGGGTCGTCGTCCAGGGCGTTCTCCGGCCACACCAGAAGGTCGGGCGGGTCGGAGGCCAGGCTCCGGGTCAGACGGGCATGGCTGGCGGCCACGATCCTGTTCTCCAGGATCCGGCTCACGGTGGCCAGCCGCTCGGGGATGCTTCCCTGGATCGCGGCCACGTCCACGCGTGGCCCGTCGGGCGTCCGGAGCGGGATGACCACGGGCCCCACCACCAGGGCCACGGCGGCCATCGCCGCCGGGACCCGCCGGGTGCGGTTCAGCGCCGACAGCACCAGGCCGTTCACCGAGGCCACCACGAAGGCGATACCCAGCGAGCCGACCACGGAGGCCGCCGGCAGGAGCAGGGGGTTGTCGTGCTGGGTGGCGCCCAGGTCGGCCCACACGATCCCCCCGAAGGGCCACGACAGCCGGGCCCATTCCAGGGCCGTCCAGATCGCGCCGAACGCGAAGGCCGACCGCACCGGCCGCTCCCCGCGCCAGGCCCGGGCGGTCAGCCAGAACACCGCGGCCATGCACAGGGCCTGCCACGCGGCGTACAGGGCCCAACCCAGCCAGGTCTGCACCGTGAGCCAGGACAGCTGGAGGCCGTAGTGGGTCAGGCCGAACACAAGGCCCAGGAGCGCGGCCCGGCGGGGTCGGGCCCGGGACACCGCCCACAGGAGGGGGGCCAGGGCCGCCAGGGCCACCGGCCCGGCGTCCACGGGCGGGAAAGCCATCCACAGGGCCGCCCCGGAGAGCAGGGCCGCGAGGAGGGAGATGGGGAGGCCGGGCGGGGTCAGGCGCAGTCCCGGCAGAGCATCTTCCGCTTGTTGGCCAGCTGGCTCCGGTGCTTGACCAGGAAGCAGTTCCGGCATGTGAACTCGGTGGGCTGCTGGGGGACCACCTTCACCGAGAGGCTCTCGACCCGCTCCTCCTTGGCCGTGGAGGGCGGGATGACCTCCTCCTCCGGCTCCTCGGCGGCATCCGCCTCGGTCTTCTGCCGCTTGGCCAGGAGCTCGTCCAGGCTGGACTCGCCGTCGTCGCCGGCGGGGGCGGCGTCGGTCTGTGCCTCCTCGGCCTCCTCGTCGGCCGGGACCGGGTTCTCGTTCTCTTCTTCTGCGCGCATGCTCATGGTCTGGGAGCCTTCCCGGGGCCGGCACATTCTACGCCCGGCCGGAGGGAAAGGTGGGGAGATCCGGGCGCTTTCCCCGGGACGGCGAAGGACCCAAGAGACGTTTGGGGCCGCAACACCGGGGTGTCGCGTTCTCTACTCCGCCTCTTGGGTCCTTTACGTCGCCGCCTGCGCGGCGGCGTCGCTCACTGTATGACGACGCTTCGCGGGGTGTCAACCGCGCGCCGGGCATTTGTCACTCCCGGGCCGGTGTGTCGTCGGGTGGCGGTATCCTTCGCAGGATGCAGGGGTACACAGGCGCGGACCTGGCCGAGAGCACGGGTCTGGACGAGGCTGCGTCGTTCGTCGTGGATCTGCTGGAGCGTCCGGGGTCGGAGATCCGGGTGGTCGAGGGCCAGCTGGGGCTGGATGAGGACCTGGTGGTCGATGGGCACCCCGACGCGTTCGCCATGACCGCGCTCTCTCCGGCCGACCCGGGCACGGTGTGGGCCGTGGACGGCGGCTCGTGCACGCTGGCGGACGGCCGGTCGTTCCAGGTGGCGGCGACCCGGGCGGCGCGGGTCCGGCTGTCCGGCGGGGTGACGGACCTGGTGGAGTCGCCGCCGCTCCAGGTGCGGGCCCTGTCGCACGCGGAGATGCAGACGCTGGCCACCACGCTGCTCACCGAGCTGTGCGGAGCCGAACCCGAGCGGATCCCCGAGCTGCCTCGCCCGGTGGACGGTCTCCGGGAGTGGGCCGAGTGGGGCCTGGTGGGGCGGACCGTGCGCGAAGCCGCCTCCGGGGACCTGGTCCTGGTGGACGGATCGCTGCATGGCGGGCCGCTGGTCCCCCCGCAGGTGGTCCGCCGGGTGCACAGGGAGGCCGTGGACCGCGGGGTCTCCCTGGCCGGCGTGGTCAAGGCGTCCACCTTGTTCTGGGGCCGGAACGCGCCGCTGGTGACCTTGCTGAAGCGGCGAGGCGACCGGGAGCTGGGGAAGGCCTGCTGGGCGGCACGGATCTCCACGGACCCCGTGTTCGGCCGGCTGTACGTTGGCGACATCTTCGTGGCCCACCTGGCCCCCACCGCCTCGTACGCCTTCCGGGTGGACGTGGCCCGCGGGCCGGCCCCGGCCGAGGAGGTCCTGGCCCGGCTGTGCGGGGCGTCGGACGACGCGGCGTTCGTGGGCTATCCCTATCCTCTGGCCCGGGCCCACCAGGCCGCCCGGGTCAGCGGGTACGCCGTGGCCGACCTGCGGCGCTCCTTCCGTGACGCGCTATCTCGGGAGGGCCTGAGCGAGGATGACATCGAGGTCCTGTTCCAGGACTTCCACGACGTGCTGAACAGGAGCTGACCATGGACGAGTACAAGGGCAGGATCTTCGGCAAGAGCGTCCTGGAGGCCCGGTTCCGGGCCTTCCACGGCACGGACCTGTTCCTGGGCGAGCTCCTGGTGGCCGAGGACCCCGAGCGGACCCGCCGGTTCCTGTTCCGGGTCATCGACGTGGTGTACGGCTCGGACTCCAGCGACCCGGCGTGGGCCGAGCGCACCGCCGGCGCGTACATGGCCGGCGACGCCGCCGGCAACCCGTACACGCTGCGCGACCCCGAGCAGCGCCTGCACAAGGTGGCGGTGTGCGCGCCCCTCGGCTACATCGACGCCGGCGGAGAGTTCCGCAAGCC
>DASWKD010000234.1:0-6113 GCA_036396815.1 Actinomycetota bacterium
ATCGAAGACGGCTTCTACTACGATTTCGATCTCCCCGTCCAGCTCACGCCGGGAGATCTGGAGAAGGTCGAGGCCCGGATGCGTGAGATCGTCGCCGCTGATCAGCCGTTCGTTCGCGAGGAGGTAAAGCGGGACGAGGCGTTGAAGCGTTTCGCGGAGCAGCCCTACAAGAAGGAGATCATCGAGAGAGTTGGTGATCCGGAAGCAAAGGCGGAGGGCGCCACCGGCGAGACCGTCACCGTGTACCGAAACGACGGCTGGGAGGACCTGTGCCTGGGCCCGCACGTCGAGTCAACCGGGAGGCTCCGCACGTTCAAGCTGCTCTCGCTCGCGGGCGCCTACTGGCGTGGGGACGAGCAGCGTCCCATGCTTCAGCGAATCTATGGAACGGCCTGGTTCACGAAGGAAGAGCTCGACGACTACTTGAGACGGCGAGAAGAGGCCGAGCGCCGCGACCATCGGAAGCTCGGGCGGGACCTGGACCTGTTTTCATTCCCGGATGAACTCGGCTCCGGCTTGGCGGTGTGGCACCCGCGGGGCGGCATCTTCCGCAAGGAGCTCGAGGATTTCGTGCGCAACCTGCACCTGGAACGAGGATACGAAGTGGTCGCTTCTCCGCACCTCGCTCGCTCGGTGTTGTGGGAGACCTCGGGGCACCTGGAGAAGTACCGAGAGAACATGTACCCGGCCATGGAGGCCGCAGACGGCTCCGACTACTACGTCAAGCCCATGAACTGCCCGTTCCACGTCCTGATCTTCAAGAGCCGAACCCGCTCGTACCGAGACCTGCCGATGCGCCTGTCGGAGCTGGGGACCGTGTACCGGTACGAGAAGCCCGGCGTCCTGCACGGTCTCCTCCGGGTCCGCGGGCTGACCCAGGACGACTCGCACATCTTCTGCACCGCGGACCAGCTGGTGGACGAGATCATCGGGGTGTTCGACCTGACCCTGGAGATCCACCGCACATTCGGGTTCGAGAAGCCGAAGGTGGAGCTGTCCACGAAGCCCGGGCAGGCCATCGGCGACGAGTCCATGTGGCACCGGGCCACCGACACCCTCCGCGAGGCCCTGGAGCGCAGCCGCCTGGAGTTCACCGTGGCCGAGGGCGAGGGCGCGTTCTACGGCCCCAAGGTGGACTTCCACTTCAACGACGCCATCGGGCGGCTGTGGCAGCTGACCACGGTGCAGGTGGACTTCGCGCTGCCCGAGCGCTTCGACCTGGAGTACGCGGGCGAGGACAACCAGCGCCACCGCCCGGTGATGGTCCACCGGGCGATCCTCGGGTCGATCGAGCGGTTCACCGCCGTGCTCACCGAGCACTACGCCGGTGCGTTCCCCCTGTGGCTGGCTCCGGAGCAGGTCCGGGTGATCCCCATCGCCGACCGCCACGGGGACCACGCGTGGACGATCGCCGAGTCGCTGGAGGCCGCCGGCCTGCGGGTGCACGTCGACGACAGCAAGCAGACCGTGGGCAAGAAGATCCGCGAGGGGCAGCTCCAGAAGGTGCCCTACGTGCTGGTCCTGGGCGACAAGGAGATCGAGGCCGGCACGGTCAGCGTCCGGGACCGGGAGGGCACCGAGGTGCACGGCGTGAAGCTGGCGGACTTCGTGGCCCGGACCGTGGACGAGAACATGACCCGGGCCCTGGCCACCGGAGACATCCGGGAGCTGGCCGGGTGACCGAGCGCCTGTGGTCGCCCTGGCGGATGGAGTACATCAAGGCCGCCGGGGCCGAGGACGTCCAGGGCTGCATCTTCTGCGACCTCCCCGCCCAGGACGACGACGAGAAGAACCTGATCTTGGCCCGGGGGGACCTCGCGTTCGTGATCCTGAATCGGTTCCCCTACAACGCCGGGCATCTGATGGTGGCCCCGTTCCGCCACGTCGGCGAGTACGAGGACCTCACCGACGAGGAGATCCTCGATGCGGAGCACCTCCTCCAGCGGGCCATCCGGGCCCTGAAGGAGGAGATGGACCCCCACGGCTTCAACGTGGGCATGAACCTGGGCCGCGTGGCCGGCGCCGGCATCCCCGACCACCTGCACTGGCACGTCGTCCCCCGGTGGGGCGGCGACACGAACTTCATGCCCGTCGTCGGAGGCACGAAGGTCCTGCCAGAGCTCCTGGACGAGACCCGCGACCGCCTGACCCCCCGCCTCCGCGGCTAGTCGGTCTTCGACGTCCGGGCGGACTTGGCGCGGGCCTGGGCGGGGAGCGTGACCTTGCGGAGGCGAACGTTGGCCGGGGTGACCTCCACGCACTCGTCCACCCGGATGAACTCGAGGGCCTGCTCCAGCGAGAGCTCGCGGTGGGGGACCAGGCGCACGGTCTCGTCGGCGCTGGACGCGCGCATGTTGGTCAGCTTCTTCTCCTTGGTGGGGTTCACGTCCATGTCCTCGGGACGCGCGTTCTCGCCGACGATCATGCCCTCGTACACCTCGGTCCCGGGGCCGACGAACATCTCCCCGCGCTCGGACAGGCTGAGCAGCGCGTACGAGGTGGTCGGCCCCCGCCGGTCGGCGACCAGCGAGCCCGAGAGCCGGGTCCGCAGCTCGCCGTGCCAGGGCTCGTACCCCTCGAACACGTGATGGAGCTGGCCGGTGCCGCGGGTCTCGGTCAGGAACTCGGTGCGGAACCCGATCAGCCCCCGGGCGGGGACCAGGTACTCCATGCGTACCCACCCGGTCCCGTGGTTCACGATCTGCTCCAGCCGCCCCTTGCGGAGCGAGATCAGCTGGGTGACCACGCCCAGGTAGTCCTCGGGGATGTCGATGGCCAGGCGCTCCATGGGCTCGTGGCGCTTGCCGTTGACCTCCCGGGTCACCACCTGGGGCTTGCCCACGGAGAGCTCGAAGCCCTCCCGGCGCATCATCTCCACCAGGACCGCCAGCTGGAGCTCGCCCCGGCCCTGGACCTCCCAGGCGTCCGGGCGCTCGGTGTCCAGGACGCGGATGGACACGTTGCCCACCACCTCCTGGTCCAGGCGGGCCTTGACCTGGCGGGCGGTCAGTTTCTCGCCGTCCTGCCCGGACAGGGGCGCCGTGTTGATGCCGATGGTCATGGACAGGCTGGGCTCGTCCACCCGGCTGACCGGCAAGGGCCGCGGGTCCTCGGGATCCGACAGCGTCTCGCCGATCGTGACCTCGGGGATGCCGGCCACGGCGATGATCTCCCCCGGCCCGGCCTCCTCCGCCTCCACCCGGTCCAGGGCCTGGGTCACGTACAGCTCGGTGACCTTGACCCGCTCCACGGAGCCGTCGGCCCGGCACCAGGCCACCTCCTGGCCCCGGCGGATCTGGCCGTTCAGGATCCGGCACATGGCCAGCCGCCCGACGTACGGCGAGGCGTCGAGGTTGGTGACCAGCGCCTGGAGCGGATGGCCGTCCTCATACGACGGCGCGGGGATGTGCTCGAGGAGGGTCTGGAACAGGACGGCCAGGTCCTGCGCCGGCTCCGCCCGGTCCCGTGACGCCCAGCCGGCCTTGGCGCTTGCGTACAGGATGGGGAACGAGATCTGGTGCTCGTCGGCGTCCAGGTCCAGGAACAGCGATTCCACCTCGTGGACCACCTCGTCCACGCGGGCATCGGGGCGGTCCACCTTGTTGACCACCAGGATGACCGGCAGGCGGGCCTCTAGCGCCTTGCGGAGGACGAAGCGGGTCTGGGGCAGGGGGCCCTCGCTGGCGTCCACCAGCAGCAGCACGCCGTCCACCATGGTCAGGCCGCGCTCCACCTCGCCGCCGAAGTCGGCGTGGCCGGGCGTGTCCACGATGTTGATCTTGGTCCCCCCGTAGGTCACGGCGGTGTTCTTGGCCAGGATCGTGATGCCCTTCTCGCGCTCCAGATCCATGGAGTCCATGACCCGGACGGCCACGTCCTGGTTCTCGCGGAACGCGCCGGTCTGCCACAGCATGGCGTCGACCAGCGTGGTCTTGCCGTGGTCCACGTGGGCCACGATGGCGATGTTGCGGATGTCGTCGCGCGTCGGCATGAGGGGTCTCCGGAGGGGCTGTCCTCATAGTGTAGCCGCCCCTCGAGGCATCCCCCTGGGGCGGCTCGGGTTTGACCACGCCTGGCGGTGCTCGATAGGCTCGCGCGAAGCTCACCGATGGAGGAGGTTCCCACATGCGACGCGCATACTTCGCCGGACCCCTGATCGCCGCCGTGATCGGCCTAGCCGCCGTTCCGGCCGGGGCGGCCGGTCAGGCCACCCGGGGGACGTTCGAACCCCTCGACATCCCCGATCTCGACGTCGGAGGCCATGCCACGATGGTCCGGACCGCGGATGGCAGGACCAAGGCCTCCGTCCGCGTCGAGGGGCTCGAGCCCGGTGCCACCTACCTTTCCCACGTTCACAACCAGGCCTGTGACGACGGGCGCGGCGGGGGCCACTACCAGGACCAGCCCGGTGGGGCGGCCACGCCGCCCAACGAGCTCTGGCTGTCGTCCGAGCCGCACGACCCGCTGGCCGGCATCACCGCCAACAGCGCCGGTGTGGCCACCGGTCACGGTTGGGCGCCGTGGACGGCGCGCCCCGAGGCGCGTTCCGTGGTGGTGCACCAGACGGGGGACCCGGCGATCCGGATCGCCTGCGCCGACCTGGCCTGAGGCTGCGAGTTGCAGGGGACCGGTCTCAGGAGGGCGTTCCAGGTGGTGACGGTCGTCCTGGGAGCCCTCCTGGCCGCCGTGGCTCTTTTCAGCCTGGCTGCGGTGGTCGGGCTCGACCAGGGCGAGCGTCAGGAGCATCGGGTCCACGATCTGGCGTCGGCTGTCCAGCTCGGGCTGCTGGGCGCGGCGATGCTGATCCAGGCCCACGTCCCCGAACGGAAGATCGCCCTCACCCAGCTCGCGGTCCTGACCCTGACCGCGTTGGGGACCGGCTACGCGCTGTCGGGCCAGCCGATCGCCCTGATCGGGCTGATCCTGGTGGCCCTGATCGTGGGGCTCCATCCCGCCAGGGACCTGCTGCTCTCCCGGGGCCGGTTCAGCGTGCTCCTGGGGATCCTGGTGGTGGCCGCGGCCGTTCCGCTGACCCCGTACGCGCTGGACCAGGCGGCCATCCAGCGGGCCGGCGGGTTCGGCATCCACTGGTCCGAGTACCACTGGGCGAGCATGGCTGCCCTGGCTCTGGGCCTCCCCCTGGCGGGCATCGCGGCAGCAGGCGGCGCGCCGGGACGGAGGCTGGCCGCCTGGCTGGTGGGAGGGGCATCGGCACTGTTCGGCGCCGGCTCGCTCGCGTTCCCGGATCAGGTATCCAGCTTCGGGAGCACCGGGGGCGCGGCCGCGGTCGTGGGAGGGCTCCTGTTCATCGCCGTCGCAGAGTGGGAGTCGGGGCGGGCGGCGTAGTGCGGCGGGTCCTCCGCCCGGCCTTCCCGGTGGATCTCAACCTGACCCTGGGCCGGCTCCGGCGCGGTGTGCAGGACCCCACCCATCGGCTGGCCGCCGGCGAGGTGTGGCGGGCCACCCGGACCCCGGACGGTCCGGCCACGATCCACGTCCGAGCCGCATCCGGCCGGATCGAGATCCAGGCCTGGGGGCCCGGGGCCGGGTACGCCCTGGACCACGCGACGGCTCTCCTGGGCTACGACGATCGCCCGGAGTCGTTCCGTCCGCCGCCGGGGCTGGTCCACGATCTCCACCGCCGGTTCCGCGGGCTCCGGTTCGGTCGCACCGGGAACGTGATCGAGGCCCTGGTGCCGAGCATCATCGAGCAGAAGGTGGCCGGCAAGGAGGCGTTCCGCTCGCATGCCGCGATGGTCCGTGCGCTGGGCGAGCCGGCCCCCGGTCCCGGCGGGCTGCACCTGCCTCCGGACCCCGAGGTCCTGGCCGCCTCGCCGTACCACATGTTCCACCGGTTCGGGATCGAGCGACGGCGGGCCACGGCCGTGATCCGGGCCTGCGCCCGGGCCTCCCGCGTCGAGGAAGCGGCGACCATGGATCCTGGGTCGGCCTCGGCCCGGCTCCGGGCGTTCCCGGGCGTCGGGGCGTGGACGGCGGCCGAGGTGGCCGCGGTGGCCCTGGGCGACCCCGACGCGGTCAGCGTGGGCGACTACCACCTCCCGCACCTGGTGGCCTGGTCGCTGGCGGGACGTCCCCGTGGCGACGACGACCTG
>DASWKD010000235.1:0-10452 GCA_036396815.1 Actinomycetota bacterium
CAGGGCCCACAGGGTGAGCAGGACGCGGTGGCGTCCCGGCTGGAAGCCCAGGACCTCCACCTTGCGGAGCAGCCGGTGGACGGAGCCGTAGGAGAACACCAGGAGCACCAGCGCGGTCACAGCCAGCGCCGACCGGCGAGCGTCACGCAGGACCGGGGTCAGCCCCAGCCACGCGCCCGCCGCAACACCGATCACCACGGCCAGCGGCAGCAGAACGTCCCCGGTCTCCGTCTCCTGGACGTTGGCAGAGAACAGGTGCAGGACCGGGAGCGCGGCGAACAGGACCGGGTGCAGGACGATGGGCCGGCCGGGCTTCATGGAGGCTCCTCCCTGGAACGCCAGGGATGCTACCTCAGCAGACATCGACCGGCTACGCTGTCCCCATGGCAGAGTCCCTGACCGACCAGGAGATCGCTCGGGCCCTGGAGAGCCTGCCCGGATGGAAGCACGAGGGCGGAGAGATCCTGAAGTGGTACCGGTTCGACGGCTTCCCCGCCGCCGCGGCCTTCATCCAGGGCATGGTGGAGCCGGCCGAGAGGATGAGCCACCACCCCGACCTCGAGTGCCACGAGCGCCGGGTCCGGGTGGC
The DNA here is from genome assembly GCA_036396815.1 of Actinomycetota bacterium. Classification (GTDB taxonomy): domain Bacteria; phylum Actinomycetota; class UBA4738; order UBA4738; family CALAEC01; genus DASWKD01. Next base: position 590 of record DASWKD010000235.1, read on the forward strand.
CCTGCACACCTGGAGCCAGGACGCCATCACGGCCAAGGACATCGCCCTGGCCGGGGAGATCGAGCGCCTGGCCCAGGGTTGAGCACCCCTCCCTCACGGGGGATACTGCCCCGGAGCGCGAGGAGGTTCGAGCGGATGGTGGTGCCGAGATGCGCGGTCGCGTGGGCGCGGTCCTGGGCTACTGGCGGGCCGAGCGCCGGACGATCCGGCAGGGGTTCGTGGCCCTGGTGGTGGCCTCGCTCGGCAACCTCATCGCCGGCCTGACCCTCGGCTCGATCACGGGCACGCTGGAGCGCCTGCCCGGCCTGATGGTCCTGGTTCCGGCGGCCATCGGGATGCGGGGCAACATCTTCGGGGCCCTCGGCTCGCGTCTGGGGACCAGCGTCCACACCGGCCTGTTCGAGGCCACCCGCCGCCGTGAGGGTGTCCTGTACCAGAACGTGGCCGCCGCCTCCGTCCTGACGCTGGCCATCTCCCTTGGGCTGGGCGTCCTGGCCAAGGCCCTGTCGGTAGCGTTCGGCATCACCAGCATCTCGCTGGCGGACTTCGTGGTCATCTCGATCCTGGGCGGCGTGCTGTCCAGCGTCGTGGTGGCGCTGTTCGCCGTGGCCCTGGCGGTTCGGGCGTTCCGGCGCGGGTGGGACCTGGACAGCGTGGCCGCGCCCCTGGTGACCGCGGTGGGGGACGTGGTCACCCTGCCCGCGCTGTTCCTGGCCTCGTTCGCGGTGGGGGTGCCGGGAGTCACCCCGGCCGTGGGGACGGCCGCCCTGGTGGCCATGGCCTGGGCCGCGGTGTGGGGGCTCCGGACGGACCTGCCGGTCACCCGGCGGGTGGTCCGCCACGGCCTGGTCCTCCTGCTGGTCGCGGGGGGCATCGACGTCTTCGCCGGGCTGGTGATGGAGGCTCGCCTGGACCGGCTGGCGGCCTTCCCGGTGCTCCTGGTCCTCATCCCGCCCTTCCTGGCGGACGCCGGGGCCCTGGGGAGCATCCTGTCCTCCCGGCTGGCCTCCAAGCTGCACCTGGGGGCCCTCACGCCGAGGGGCCGGCCCGAACCCGCGGCCCTGCTGGACACCACGATCATCTTCCTGTTCTCGGTGTGGCTGTTCGCCCTGGTGGGTTTCTCGGCGGACGTGGTGGCCACCCTGTTCGGGCTGGCCAGCCCGGGGCCGCTCAGGGTCCTGGGGATCAGCCTCCTGGGAGGGCTCATCGCCACCGCGTTCGCGGTGGTCGTGGCCTACTACGCGGCCACGGCCACCTTCCGCATGGGCCTGGACCCCGACGACTTCGGCATCCCCATCATCACCAGCACGATGGACTTCCTCGGCGTGATCTCCCTGTTCATGGCCCTGGCCGCCTTCGGGGTGGCCTGAGGACGGACGTATACTCAGGAGGCTTCCCACATGGACGAGCATCCCCGCAAGAACGTCAAGGACCTCCTGGCGGAGGCCAAGGACACCTCGGAGCTGATGGTGGACCTGGCCTACGCTGCCGTCTTCTTCAACGACGAGGACCTGGCCGAGGAGGTCGACCGCCTGGAGGAGATGATGGACGCCTACCTGGGCGACCTCCGGTGGATCTCGATGCTAGCCGCCCGGAGCCCCGAGGACGCCGAGGCCATGGGCGGCGTCCTCCACATCGCCGGGGCCATCGAGAAGATCGGCGACGCGGCGGCGGACATCGCCCGCGTGGTCACCGCCAAGCTGGGCCTCCCGGACGCCCTGCGGGCCGACCTCCGCCACGCGGACGAGATCGTGGGCCGGGTCAAGGTCCGCGAGGGCTCCCAGGTGGTGGGGCGGACACTCCGGGAGCTCACCCTGCCCATCGAGTCCGGGATGTGGCTGATCGCCGTGCGCCGGGGCACGGAGTGGGAGTTCGACCCCGGCCCGGAAAGCGTGCTCTCGGACGGCGACGTGCTCCTGTACCAGGGGCCGGAGGAAGGGGTGAACCTCCTGCGGGAGCTGGCCGGCGCGCCGGCCCTGCCCTCAGCCCCCGAGGGCGAGTCGATCCCCCTCACCGAGCTGGACCGGGCCGTGGACATCCTGGTGGAGATGAAGAACTCGGCCGAGGTGGCTGTGGGCCTGGCCTACTCGGCGCTCCTGCTGGGCGAGCCCGCCCTGGCCGCCGAGGTCGGGACGCTGGAAGCGCGCAGCGACATGCTTCACGACCAGATCGAGTCCTGGGTCCTCCGGGCCTCGCCCGAGGCTCGCAACCCCGACGAGCTCCGGGGCCTCCTCCGCCTGGCCTACGCCACCGAGACGATCTTCGATGCCGCAAGGGAGATGACCCGCCCGGTGGAGCAGGGCGAGGACCTCCATCCGGTGGTGGCCGCGGCCATCCAGGCCAGCGAGGAGGTCTCGGTGGAGGTCGTGGTGGAGCCCGGCTCAAGGGCCGCGGGCGTCAGCCTGAAGCAGCTCTCGCTGGAGACCGAGACGGGGATGCTGGCCCTGGCCGTCCAGCGAGGCCGGCGGTGGATCTACCGGCCCCGGCCGGTCCTCCAGCTGGAAGCCGGCGATCGGGTGATCGCCAGCGGCCCGGAAGACGGCATCCCCGAGCTGGAATCCCTGGTCCGGAGCGCCGAGGCCGCCCCCGCCAACGGCTGACCGCGTTCGTGTCGGTGCCGCCCGCCGTTCGTGTCGGTGCCGCCCGCTACCTTTGGCAGATGAGCGACACCCAGCGTCGTTCAGCTGCCGAAGGTGGGCCTGACCTGAGGGCAGCGCGCCTTGCGGCCCGGCAGCACGGGCTCATCACACGAGCTCAGATGATCGAAGCAGGCCTCCCGGAGCGGACCATAGAGCGACGGGTGGGTCAGGGCAGATGGCACCGCGCCCTGCCGGCGGTGTACCGGATCGAGGGTGCACCCATCACCTGGGAACAGGAGCTGCTCGCGGCCTGCCTGTGGGCGGGAAGCGGAGCCGCCGCCTCCCATCGTTCCGCTGCCCGCTTGTGGGGCCTCGACGGGACATGGCCCACGACCGTGGAGATCACGGCCCCCAGGCGTTCCCCCAGGAACGACCTCATCGTCCATCGCGGTCCAGCGAGCGACGTGGTCCACAGGGGACGCCTGCCCGTGACCTCTGTGACCCGCACGCTGCTCGATCTCTGCGGCGTCATCGATGCGCGATCCGTTGAGGCCGCGCTCCTGGATGCCCTTCGCCGCCGCATGACCTCGATGAGGGCCATCCGACGCGCCCTTGACGCCACGCCGCGTGGACGGAGAGGGACGAAGAGCCTCCGGGCGTTGATCCAGCGGTTCGGTCCCGGGATGCTGGAGAGCGTGCTCGAGGCCCGGGTGCTGAACATCCTTCGTGAAGCCGGGCTGCCCCGTCCGGCGCTCCAGCATCACGTTCGCTCAGGTGGACGCTTGGTTGCACGGGTGGACTTCGCCTACCCCGAAGTGAAGGTGTCATGTGGACGGACCTGGAGCGGCCGGGACGGCTGACGCGGAGGGTGGAGGCCCTGCTCGGGGCTCCCGGGCAGCAGCGGCTGACGGCCCCCGGCTAGGTGCCGGCCGCGGCCCGGCGCTCGTCGTTCTCGCGGACGCCGACGGGGAGACCGAACACCATGTGCTCCTCGCGGACCCGCAGCTCCTCGACCTGGGTGGCGCCGAGCTCCTTGAGGCGGTCCACGACGGCCTCCACCAGCCACTCGGGCGCCGAGGCCCCGCTGGTCACGCCAACCACTTCCGCGTCGCGGACCCGATCCTCGCGGATCTCGCTCTGGTCGTCGATCAGGTAGGCCGGGGTCCCCGCCGTCCGCGACACCTCGACCAGCCGGTTCGAGTTCGAGGAGTTGGTGGACCCGATGACCAGGACCACGTCCGCCTGCTCGGCCAGCGACTTCACGGCCTCCTGGCGGTTCTGGGTGGCGTAGCAGATGTCGGCCCGGTGCGGCCCCCGGATGTTGGGGAACCGCTCGCGCAGGACCTCGATGACCTCGTTCGTTTCATCCACCGAGAGGGTGGTCTGGCTGAGGTACGCGACGTTGTCGGGGTTGGGCACATCCACCACCCGGGCCTCGGCGGGGTCACCGACGAGCCTGATGTGGTCGGGCGCCTCGCCGCTGGTCCCGACGACCTCCTCGTGGCCCTGGTGGCCGATCAGCAGGATGGTGGCCTGCTCCTCAGCGAACCGCCGGGCCTCCAGGTGGACCTTGGTCACCAGCGGGCAGGTGGCGTCGATCACGTTCAGGGACCGGCCGGCCGCGTTCGTGTACACGTCGGGAGCCACGCCGTGCGCCGAGAGCACCACGGTGGCCCCCGGCGGGACCTCCGTCTCCTCCTCCACGAACACAGCGCCCTTGCGCTCCAGGTCCCGAACCACGTGGATGTTGTGCACGATCTGCTTGCGGACGTACACCGGCTCCCCGTAGATGCGGAGGGCCCGCTCCACCACGTCCACGGCGCGGTCAACGCCGGCGCAGTAGCCGCGGGGCCAGGCCAGGAGAACCTTGGTGGGCACGGACCCATGGTACCCCCGGGCACGCCCGTTCGACCGGCCGGGCATCTGCCATGCAACCCCCTGAAACGGACCTTCCTGCCGACTTGCTAGCTGCGGCAAGCATGGGAGGAGAAAGTTCGTATACTGCGCCCGCATCACGGGTAACACCCTCCCGATCCACTCCCCTGCGAACCGCGTGCTTTCGCACGCGCGCGCGCCGGAGAGGGAGCAACGGCAGACCGAGACCCAAGGAGGTGAAGCCAACACCCAGGACCTACCGCGGCCGCGACCGGGGGCTGATAACCCCGGCCTGAGCTGTGGGGGTGAGAGGCATGCATATGAACCCACGACGAAGCAGTACCCGTCGCCTCACGGCGACGATGATGGCCGGTGCGATGCTCGCCACGATCGTTGGCCCGGCCACCGCCCACCGGCGGCCCGGACGCTCATGGAAGTTCGAGAAGCGGGTCCGCCACTCCTGGACCTCCCACCGAGGCCTCCAGGATCGACACAGCGCCTGGCACGACGAACACACCGTCCCCGTGACCCGCGAGGTCACCAACGAGGATGGGACCACCTCACTGGTCACCACCGAGGAGCCCACCTACACCGAGGGCGAGCACGACGCGTACCACCACACCCTCCAGCACAAACACATGCGCCGCTTCCACAAGTACCGGATCGCGTCGCGCCAGCGAGGCAAGGCCTCCTGGTACGACTACCGGGGCCAGACCGGCGCGTGCGGGAAGGTGCTGAAGGGCAAGTACGCCGCCCACCGGACGCTGCCCTGCGGTGCGAAGGTCGCGGTCCACCGCGGCGGCAAGGTGGTCACCGTCCGGATCCTCGACCGCGGGCCGTTCGTGAGCGGCTGGATCATCGACCTCTCGCCGAAGGCCTTCCGGAAGCTCGGCGGCATGGGCGAGGGAGTGATCCCGATCCGGCTGTTCCATCTGAAGAAACGTCGGTAGGTTCGGTGCGAAGGGGGTGGCCTACAGCCACCCCCTTCGCTTGAACGCCACGAACAGCGCGACGCCCGACGCGGCCATCAGCCCGAGCGCGAACGGATAGCCGAACAGCCAGCTCAGCTCGGGCATGTGGCGGAAGTTCATGCCGTAGACGCCGGCGATCAGCGTCGGCACCAGGATGATCGACGCCCACGACGTGAGCTGCTTCATGACCACGTTCAGGCGGTTGCTGACCTGGGACAGGTGAGCCTCCAGGACCGTGGTCAGCAGCTCCCGGACGTTGTCGATGAACTCCGACGTGCGGATCACGTGATCGAGGACATCCCGGTAGTACGCGGCCAGCGGGCCCGTGACCAGCCGGGGCTCCTCCTGCAGCAGGTCCAGGACCTCGCGGAGCGGGATCACCAGCCGGCGGAACTCGATGGCCTTCTTCTTCAAGGCGAAGATCCGCTGCTGGATGTCCTCGGGCACGCGTTCGGAGAAGACCAGGTCCTCCAGGTCGTCGGAGGCATCCTCCAGGCGCTCCACGACCTGGAAGTACCCGTCCACCACCTCGTCCAGCAGGGCGTACAGGAGGAAGCCGCCGCCCTCCCGGGTCAGCTCCGGCTGTCGCTCCCACCGCCGGAGGACCGGGGCCAGGTCGAACGCCGGCGCGTAGCGGATCGTGATCAGGTACTGCTTGCCCACGAACACGTGCAGCTCCTGGTCCGTGAGCTCCCCCGCGTCGAGCCGCAGGGCATGCATCACGATGAAGAAGAATCCCTCGTAGACATCGACCTTGGGGCGCTGCCCCCCCTTGCTGGCGTCCTCCACGGCCAGGGGGTGGAGGCCGAACTCCTCCTCGATCAGCGTCAGATCCGCCGGACCCGGGTCCTCCAGATCCAGCCACACCAGGCTCTCCGGATCGGCCAGGAAGTCGCTCACCCGGGCGGGTTCGAAGCCCTCCTCGGCCAGCTTCCCCTCTCGGTACAGGCGGCAGGTGAGCACGGCCGCGAGCCTACCAGGCGGGAGCGTGGCTACCCGCGGGCCAGGGCCCGGCTGATCACCACGCGCTGGATCTCGCTGGTGCCCTCGAACAGCGTGAAGATCTTCGAGTCCCGGTACCACTTCTCCACCGGGAAGTCCTTGATGTAGCCGTACCCCCCCAGGACCTGCAGGGCCTGCTCGGTGACGGACACGGCGACCTCGCTGCCCTTCAGCTTGGACATGGAGCCCTCGGCACGGTTGAAGTCCATGCCGTTCTTGCCCATCCACGCCGCGCGCCAGGTGAGCAGACGGGCGGCGTCGATCTCCACAGCCATGTCGGCCAGCTTGAATGCGATCCCCTGGTTCTCGATGATCGGGCGGCCGAACTGGGTGCGCTCCTTGGCGTAGTCCAGGGCGTACTCCTGGGCAGCCCGGGCCACCCCCAGCGCGGCCGCAGCCACCAGCGGACGGGTCAGCTCGAAGGTCTTCAGGGCGTGCGAGGTCCGGGTGTGCTCCTGCGACCGGGCTCGCTCCAGACGGGCGTCGAGCTTCTCCATGCCGCCCAGCACGTTCTCCAGCGGGATCCGGCAGTCGTCGAGCAGGACCTCCGCGGTGTGCGAGGCCCGGATGCCCAGCTTGCGCTCCTTCTTCCCCTGGGAGATCCCCGGTCCGTTCGGGATGATGAACGCGGCCTGCCCGCGGTGCCCGAGCTCCGGGTCCACGGTGGCCACCACGATATGGACGTTGGCGATCCCGCCGTTGGTGATGAACACCTTCTGGCCGTTGAGGACCCACTCCTCACCGTCACGCTTGGCCGTGGTTCGGAGCGCGGAGACGTCGGAGCCGGCATTGGGCTCGGTGACGGCGAACGCGCCCACCTGCGGCTCCTCGGGCGTGCCGAACATCAGTGGTCCCCACGTCATGAGCTGCTCGGGGGTGCCCGACGAGGCCAGCGCGGCCAGCGGCAGGCCCGTGCCCAGGAGGGCCAGGCCGATCCCCGCGCAGCCCCACGACAGCTCCTCGCCGACGATGGGCAGGGCCAGGCCCGTGGGATCCTGCATCACCGTGTCGACGTAGAACTCCAGCGAGTACAGGCCCACCTCGGCGGCCTTCTTGACCACCGGCCACGGGAAGTCCTCTGACTCGTCGTACTCGGGGGCCACGGGGCGGATCTCCTTCTCCGCGAACTCGTGGGCCCACTTCTGGAGGGTGGTCAGGTCCTCGTCCAGTCGAAAATCCATGGCTCCTCCTGGCAGAATGTCCCGGCGGCCTCGGCTGGGTAGTATCCTACCCATCGGTAGGTTACTATACGGTAGCATCATCGTCAACGGAGGGAGCTCCATGGCCACGACCAAGAAGCGGATGCGCGGGCCCGAGCGGCGGGCCCAGCTGCTGAACGTGGCCCGCACGGTGTTCGCCCGCGAGGGCTACCACACCGTGACCATGGACGACGTGGCCGCCGAGGCCGGCATCACCAAGCCCATCCTGTACGACCACTTCCCCTCCAAGCGCGAGCTGTACCTGGCGCTGCTGGAGACCGACCTCGGCGAGCTCCGCCAGCGGGTCCACGCCGCCCTCCAGGCCTCCACCGGCAACCGCGAGCGGATCCGGGCCAGCATCCAGTCCTACTTCGACTTCGTGGACGAGCATGCCGAGGGCTTCCGCCTGCTGATGCAGGAGGCCATCGGCGCCGAGCGCGAGTTCCGGGACATGATCGGGGCGTTCCGCGAGGGCGTCCACAAGGAGGTGGCCGAGGTCATCGTCAAGGGCTCGAAGGGCAAGGTCTCCCGGGCCGACGCCGAGGTCGTGGCCCAGGGCCTGATCGGGATGACCGAGGCCGCCGCTCAGCGAGGCCTGGGCGGCTCCGCCGAGGACCGGGCTCGGGCGGTGGACGCCCTGGTCCGCCTGGCCTGGCGGGGCATCACCGGCCTGGCCTGAGCCGGGCGCCGAGGTCGCTCACGGTCTCCAGGACGAGGTCCACGTCCTCAGGGCGGGTCCGCCAGTTCACGATGGCCGGGCGGAACGCGACCTTCCCGTCGTACACGGTGGTTCCCACGTAGACCCGGCCGTCGGGGAGGATCTCCTCGCCGATGCGCCGGTTGAGGTCGTTCAGGCCCTCCTCGTCGTCCATCCCCGGCGGGTGGTACCGGAAGCACACGATGTTCAGCGGGACCTCGGCCAGACGTTCCAGGTCCGGGGCTGCGTCCACCCCGGCGGCCAGGCGCTGGGCCAGGTCCAGGTGGCCCTCGACCATCTCCCGGTATCCCTCCCGGCCGTACGCCCGGAGCGAGGCCCACACGGCCAGCCCCCGAGCCCGCTGGGAGCTCTCCGGGGTCCGCCACATCAGGTTGGAGCGTCCGGCCTCGGTGGTCAGGTACGCGGCCTGCTGGGTGAACGCGCCGTCCAGTAGCGAGGCGTCCCGGACGAACGTGAACCCCGTGTCGTAGGGCACGTTCAGCCACTTGTGCCCGTCCACGCTCACGCTGTGGGCCCGCTCGACGCCCTCCACCAGGTGACGGGTCCGCGGGGACACCGCAGCGAACAACCCGAACGCGCCGTCCACATGGAGCCAGGCCCCGTGCTCCTCCGCGAGCGATGCCATGTCCGCGATCGGGTCGAAGTCCCCGGCGTTGACCTCGCCGGCATTGGCGATGACGATGGCCGGGCCGCCGGCCCCGGCCAGCGCCTCGCGGAGCCCGTCCAGGTCCACCCGCCCCACACCGTCCCGGGCCAGGATCCGGATCCGCTCCCGGCCCATGCCCAGCATCCCGCTGACCTTCTTCGCGCTGGCGTGCACGTAGCCGCTGGAGAGCACGGGGACCGGGGGGAGCCCGTCCATCCCCTGCTCGTCGATGTCCCTCCCGTGCTCAAGCCCCCACCACCGCCGGGCCGAGGCCAGAGCCGCGTAGTTGGCCATGGTCCCGCCGGTGACGATGGTCCCCGCCCAGGCCGGCGGCAGCCCGAACAGGTCCAGAAGCCATTCGAGGCTGACCCGTCCCAGGACGCTCCCCATGGGGCTGGCGTCCCACAGGCCCGGGTTCTGGTCGATGGCATCGGTCAGCCAGGCGGCGCCCAGGGCGGCCGGCGTCACGCCCCCGATCACGTAGTGGAAGAACCGGGGCCCGGACGAGGCCACGCTGGCCGGCAGGCCGCCCTCCAGCAGCTCCCGCATCGCATCCAGGGCGCCCACGCCCTGCTCGGGGAACCGCGCCGACAGGCCGTCGGCGAACGCGTCGGCCTTCGGGTCACGGAGCGGCCGGTCGTCGACCGATGTCAGGTAGCCCCTGGCCTCACGGACGATGAGATCCAGGACGGCCTCGATCTCCTCCCGCGCCGGGCCAGCCACTTACAGGTTCCCGCGCTCGGCCTGCTCGCGCTCGATGGCCACGAACAGCTCCTTGAAGTTGCCGAGCCCGAAGCCCTGCGATCCGTGGCGTTCGATCACCTCGTAAAACACGGTGGGACGGTCCTGGACGATCTTGGTGAAGATCTGGAG
>DASWKD010000236.1:0-3983 GCA_036396815.1 Actinomycetota bacterium
GGTCGAATGACGCAGGACGTGTTGCGCCGCCTGGCCGAGTGGTCCGGGCGCCATCCGGTCACCACCCTGTACCTGGACGTGGACGGGCGCCGGTTCCGCCGTCGTCCCGAGCTGGTCGGCCGGGCCGAGGCCCTGCTCAAGCGGGCGGATGACGGCTCGTGGGACCGGGAGGCGGAGCGGTCGGTCCGGCGCGACGCTGACCGGGTGATCGGCTACGTGTCGGAAGGGTTCGACCGTTCGGCCACCCGCGGACTGGCCCTGTTCTCGTCGGCGGAGGATGGGTTGTGGGAGCCCATCCAGCTCCCCCAGCCCATCCGCGACCGGGCGGTGATCGGGCCACGACCGCACCTCCTCCCCCTGGAGGCCCGGCTTGAGCGCCTGGAGGCGTACTGCACCGCGGTGGTGGACCGGGAGAAAGCCCGTCTGTTCCTCACCGAAGGGGGACGGACCGTGGAGGCCTCCAGCCTCCAGGACGACGTCCCGGGCCAGCACGACCAGGGGGGCTGGGCCCAGGCCCGCATGCAGCGGCACATCGAGGACCACGTCGATCGGCACCTGAAGCGCGTGGCGGACGCGCTGATGGGCCTCCACAAGCGGCGCCCGTTCCAGCGCACCATCCTGGCCGGCGCCGAGGAGCTGGTGGCGGCGCTGGAGCGCGAGCTCCACGACTACGTCTCCCGCACGGTGGTGGGGCGGGAGACCCTTCCCATCACCACTCCGGTCGACGAGGTGCACGCCCGTGTCATGGCCTGGATGGAGCGGATCGAGGAGCGTCAGGAACGGGAGACCCTGGACCGTCTCCTGTCCGAGGTGCGGTCGGAGACCGGCCGGGCGGTGGCCGGCCTCGATCCCACGCTGAGCGTCCTGGAGAGCGGCAGGGCGGACACGCTCGTGGTGCTGTTCGGGTTCGAGGCTTCGGGGGTCCGCTGTCCTCGGGACGGCCACCTGGCCACCGGCGGGACGCGGTGCTCCGTGTGCGGATCGGAGCTCGTGGAGGCCCCCGACCTGGTGGAGCTGGCCGTGGAGGCGGGCCTCCGCCAACGCTCCCGGGTGGAGACCATCCCCCAGTCACCGGAGCTGGCCGCGGCCGGCGGGATCGGCGCCATCCTCCGGTTCTGATGGCCCGGACCGCGGTGGGCATCGACGTGGGTGGGACCAAGGTGGCCGGCATCCTCATGGACGAGGAGGGCCGGGTGTTGGCCTCCCGGGAAGAGGAGACTCCCGCCGAGGACGTGGAGGCCACCATGGCCACCATCGCCCGGGTGGCCATGGCCCTCCGGAACGAGGGGAGCCCCGTGGCCGTGGGGATCGGGGCGGCCGGGATGGTGGACCACGCGGCCGGCGTGCTCCGGTGGGCGCCCAACCTGGCCTGGACCGAGGTGGCCATCGGCGAGCAGCTCTCCACCGAGACGGGCCTCCCGGCCGTGGTGGACAACGACGCGAACACCGCCGCGTGGGGGGAGTTCCGGTTCGGCGCGGCCCGGGGGGTGCAGCACGCCTTGGTGGTCACGGTGGGGACGGGGATCGGCGGGGGGATCGTGGCCGGCGGCCGGCTCCAGCGCGGGGCCCACGGCTTCGCGGGGGAGGTCGGGCACGTCATCGTGGAGCCCGGCGGCCCGGTGTGTGGTTGCGGCAACCGGGGATGCTGGGAGCAGGTGGCCAGTGGCAGGGCTCTGGACCGCCTGGCCCGGCGGGCGGCCGAGGACCAGCCCGGCGGCCTGATCGGCCGGCTGGCTGCCGGGCGCCCTCCCACCGGGCGGGTGGTGGCCGAGGCGGCGGTCCGGGGGGACCGGGCAGCCATCGAGATCCTCCGCGAGGTGGGGCGCCGGCTGGGTGAGGGGCTGGCGGGCCTGGCGAACGTCCTGGACCCGGAGATCGTGGTGGTGGGCGGCGGGGTGGCGGAGATCGGACCGGCCATGCTGGACCCCGCCCGCGAGGCCTTCCTCCGCACGGTGGAGGCTCCCGCCCACCGGCCGGACGTGCCGCTGGTGCCGGCCGAGCTGGGCAACCAGGCCGGGGCGGTCGGGGCGGCGGCCCTGGCCCTGGAGGCCGTGTCGTGAAGGTGGGGATCGTCCTCCCCCTGTTCTCCGGGGACCCCGGGCGGGTCCTGGACGTGGCCCGGGAGGCGGAGGACCTGGGGTTCGACGGCGCGTTCGTGTTCGACCACTTCTTCCCGCCCGGAGCCCCGGGCGACCGCCCGGCCCTGGAGGCGTTCACCACGCTGGCCGCGGTGATCGCGGCCACCGAGCGGATCACCGTGGGGACCCTGGTGACCCGGGCCTCGGTCCGGCCGGTGGGCCTGCTGGCCAAGACCGCGGCGTGGCTGGATGCGGCTTCCGGCGGCCGTCTGGTGCTGGGGGTGGGCACCGGAGACCCGATCGACCGGCCCGAGCACCAGGCGTACGGCATCCCCATGCTCGGCCGCGACGACCGGCGGGTCCAGATGGAGGAGACGGTCGTTGCCCTGAAGGCCCTGTTCCGGGGAGAGACGTACGCCGGCGGTGCGCACGTCCCGCCCCTCGAAGGCCCCCTGGCGCCGATGCCGGCCCGGGAGGGCGGCCCGGAGATCTGGCTGGGGGCCCAGGCCCCGACCGTGATCCGGATGGCAGCCCGGGTGGCCGATGGGTGGAACGGGTGGGGCTTGGATCCTGTGGCGTTCGGGGAGAAGGCCGGCCTTCTGTTCCGCGAGGCCCGCTCGGCGGGGCGGGAGGTGGTGGCCACGTGGGCGGGCATCGTGCTGGCCGGGCGGGACCCGTCGGAGGCGGCCGCTCTGGTCGAGCGCCGCCGGGCCAGCGGCCTGGACGACGAGGCCTGGACGGGCACCACGGAGGAGCTGGCCGCCCACCTCAAGGACCTCGACCGGGCCGGGTCGGCCTGGGCGGCGATCGTGCCGGCCGGCCCCGCCGACCGCCGGGCCGTGATCGCCCGGGAGGTCCTCCCGGCCCTCCGCGCTCCGGCCTGACCCGGACCCGGGGTGGGCTAGAATCTCGGCGCCGAGATCCGGCTCGCCCACCGACCCCGGAGGGACCCCACCATGAAGAAGGTGCTCATCATGGGCGCCGCTGGACGCGACTTCCACAACTACAACGTTGCGTACCGCGATGACCCCGCCGTGGAGGTGGTGGCCTTCACGGCCACCCAGATCCCCGGCATCGACGACCGCAGGTACCCGGCGGGCCTGGCCGGGCCCCGCTACCCGGAGGGCATCCCGATCCACCCCGAGGCGGACCTTCCTCGCCTGGTGTCCGATCTGGGCGTGGACGAGGTCGTGTTCGCCTACTCCGATGTGTCCCATCTCCACGTGATGCATACCGCCAGCGCCGTGCTGGCCGCCGGAGCGACCTTCACCCTCCTCGGTCCCGATGCCACCATGCTGCTCGCGGAGAAGCCGGTGGTCGCGGTGTGCGCGGTGCGCACCGGCTCGGGGAAGAGCCAGACCACCCGCGCCGTGGTCCGGGCCCTGAAGGACCGCGGCTCCCGGCCCGTCGTGGTCCGCCATCCCATGCCGTACGGGGACCTGGTGGCCCAGCGCGTCCAGCGGTTCGCCTCGTACGAGGACCTGGACGAGGCCGACGTCACCATCGAGGAGCGCGAGGAGTACGAGCCGCATCTGGCCACGGGAACCGTGGTGTACGCCGGCGTCGACTACGAGGAGATCCTCAAGAAGGCCCAGTCGGAGGCGGACGTGGTCATCTGGGACGGCGGCAACAACGACCTCCCGTTCTTCCGCCCCACGGTGCACGTGGTGGTGGCCGACCCCCACCGGGCCGGGCACGAGACCAGCTACCATCCGGGTGAGGCCAACCTGCGGATGGCCGACGTGATCGTGATCAACAAGGTGGACACGGCCGAGCCTTGGGACGTCCAGGCCGTGGAGGCCCGACCAGGCCGCCTTCGCACCGTGTACGTCGCCCACGGGGTACACGGATCTCGCTGACGGAGTCCACTCGTTCCAGGTCAGGGCGACGGACGCGAGCGGAACG
>DASWKD010000237.1:0-4279 GCA_036396815.1 Actinomycetota bacterium
CACCGGTTCGAGAACGAGGACGTCCCCACCAACGGGAAGGTCCTGTTCTTCAGCGAGACCGGAGCCACCCTGGTGGGCGGCGGCTTCAACCGCCTCCGGGTGTACGACGTGACCGACCCCGCGGCTCCGGTGCAGATCGCCAACGTCCCGAACCTGGGCCAGCACACCAGTACGTGCATCGACGACTGCACGTACCTGTACGGCTCCAGCGGGAACATCATCGACGTGCGCGACCCAGCGGATCCCAAGCTGGTCGGCCAGTGGACGCTCAAGGCAGGCGTCAGCGGTAGCCACGACGTCCGCGAGGTCGCTCCGGGCCTGGTGGCCGTGTCCAGCGGCCAGGGCGCCATCCTGGACGTGACCGACCCGGAGAACCCGGTCAAGCTGTCGATCACGGCGGGCTCGGGGGCCAAGCCGGCCCACTCCACCTGGTGGGACGGCGAGGACCGCTTCCTGCTGGGCGCCCAGGAGACCAACCTGAACCCCCGATGCACCGACTCCATCGGGGCCACCACCACGTGGGACATGACTGACTTCCGGAGCGGCACGTACCCGCGCCTGGACACGTGGCGGGCGACCAGCGGCATCCTGTTCGACGGCAGCCCGCCGGTCAACGTCCTGGGCTGCTCCTCGCACTGGCTGGAGGCCTCGCCGGCGTTCTCCAACGGCGGCGTGTTCGCCCAGGGCTACTACGAGCACGGCTCCCGGTTCTTCTACGTGAACGGCGCCGGGAAGCTCCGCCAGGTCGGGTTCTTCGTGCCCTTCGGCGGTTCGACCTCCGCCGTGCACTGGGCCACCGACCGCATCGTGTACGCGATCGACTACACGCGGGGCATCGACGTCCTCCGCTGGAACGGCGCCCTGCCCAGCGAGCCCGACGCGGCCACCGACGTGCCCGAGCTGTCGGCCACGTCCGGCGGCGAGGTCAGCGGCAGCGCCTCGTTCCTGGGCGAGGCCACACCCACCGTGATCGCCGAGGACCCACTGGGCGACGGTCCGGGCAACCTGGCCCAGATGAGCGAGCTCGGCGTGGACATCACCGAGGTCAGCGTGTCCCAGCCGGACGCGACGTACCCCGAGCTGGTCCTGAACTTCAAGGTGTCCAACCTGCCGAACCCGGTGACCGGGATGCAGCCGGAGAACGTCCGCTACGTGTGGACGTTCGCCGCCGGCGGCAAGGACTGGTTCGTCCAGGCCAAGGCCTCGACGTTCGCCCAGAGCACGACGGCCGACGACCCGACGGGCGTTCCCAGCAAGACCACGCGCGCGTTCCAGCTCCGCGGCAACTGCGGCCTCCTGCCGCCGCCGCCGGCGCCCGGCGTTGTGAACAACTGCGGGCACGTCGCGTGGCTCGACGGCTCGTTCGACGCCACCAACAAGGTGGTCAGCGTGCGGATCCCGATCGGTGCCTCGTACCTGCCCCAGGTGGTCCCCGGGGCGACGCTGGCCCCGACCACCACACCGACCGACGACATCTACGCCGCCTTCCAGGTGGCCGCCGACACCGTGCAGACCCGCGACGTGGTGACCTACGAGACCAGCTACACGGTGCCCCGGCGGACCGTGGCCCTGGGAACCGCGCTCGCGGGCACGGACCCGGCGCAGGTCTCGTTCGGCGCTCCCATGGTGGTCGGCGCGGACGGCGCGTTCTCGGCCAGCCTTGGTTCGATCCCGGCCGGGCGTGACGTGTACGCCAAGGCCTGCTTCGGAAACACCTGCACGGTCCGCTCGGCGGCCGTCAGCTAGGAGCACGCAACGAGAGGGGGCCCTCCATCCGGAGGGCCCCCTCGTTCGTGCCGGGGTCAGACGGAGCCGGTCCGCCCCGCGTCCCGCTGGAACGTGGGCCAGGTCATGGTCCCCGGCCGATGCGTGGCCCCCAGCTCCCACAGGTACACGGAGGCCCGGAGCTTGCCGGCCTTCGTGTAGTTGCCCGTGTGGTAGTGATCGCCGTCGGAGCTGGCCACCACGCCCACCCGGCCACCGACGGTGGCCGTGAGCAGGACCGGGGCCCGCATGGTCTGCTCGGTGCCCAGGACCAGGCCGGCCACCGGCGTCCCGTCGGCCCGGCTGACCCGGACCTCTCCGTACGCGCCCCCGTTCTCGTGGATGGCCACGTCGGCCTGGGCGTCACCGTCGGCGTCGCCCACCACCGCGGGGTGGAAGGACACGCCGTTGGTGGTCCGCGGCCATCCGGGGACGTCGGTGCCGTCGGAGCGCAGGGCCCGGAGGACGTTCGCGCTGTCCGCGAACCCGAGCACCACGTCCCGGCGGCCGTCGCCGTCCAGGTCGGTCAGGACCGGCCCGCCCTGGGGGATCCCCGAGAAGCTCCGGGGCCACCCGGCGAGCTCACGGCCCTGGGTGTCCAGGACGTGCACCTCGGTCCCGCTGCCGTTCGAACGCCCACCGGAGACCGCGATCACCTCGCGATCGCCGTCGCCGTCCACGTCCCCGATCACGGGCGGAACGTAGGCGGGACCGCGGACGGCGGCCACCGACCACAGCTGGCGCCCGTCGCCGGCGAAGGCGGTGATCCGGGCCGGGTTGCCGTTCATGGCCACGATCTCCTGCCGGCCGTCGCCGTCCAGGTCCCCGATGGCCGGCTGGTACGTGGCGTCCACCGTGTAGAACCAGGAGCCGGAGCCCGGGACCGACCATTCGGCCTGCTCGGCGCCGCTCTCGGCGGCCATGACGATGACCCGGGCCCAGTCCAGCGACAGGACCAGCTCGCCCTTCGCATCCCCGTCCACCTCGCCGAGCGACAGACGCGGGTTGCGGAGCGGGACCGGCGTCTCCACGGCCCAGCTGCGCAGGATGATGCCGGCCGGGTTCAGGACGTAGACGCGCTCGTCGATGGCGTTGAAGGCGTAGATCTCCTTCACCCCGTCGCCATCCGCGTCACCGACCACGGGCATGCTCAGGGCCTCCAGGGCCATGGTGGAGGTCGAGACCTCCGCCCCCAGCGGCGTGCTCCACCGGAGGGCGCCGTCCTGGCCGTAGGCCCGGACCTCGGGGGTCCGTGCGAACCGGGCGAACAGGATCTCGGTGCTCCCGTCGCCGTCCAGGTCCTCGGCCACGGGATCGATCCACCCTCGCTCGCTGGAGCACGCCGCCTGGGTGAACACGCAGGGGATCGCGGTGTCCACCGGGATGCGCAGGGGCCATCCCGGCCGCAGGCGCGGGTCCAGGCGGACCGAGATCCGGTCCTGCTCGGAGAACCCGTCGTGGGTCGCGGTGAGCCGGAGCGCGTACCAGCCCGCGGCCAGGCCCGCCGTGTTCCAGGAGAAGGGCGGCTGGGTGCCCTGGGCGATCGTGGTCCACGCCTCGGGCTGGCTGCCCGGGGCCATCTCCAGCGTGTACGTGGCCGCCACCGAGGGGTCCACCCGGACCTCGACCGGCTCGGTCCCGCCGGCCCGATGGACGTCCAGGTCCAGCGGCCGGGTGAACCCGATCTTGTCGATCTCCGTGTAGCCGTGGTCCACGGCCTTCCGCCCGGAGGCGTCCTCCACCGTCAGGCGAAGGATGTGCTGGCCGTCGGGCAGGGTCTTGATGGCCAGCTGCTTCAGGACCCCCCCGGCCGGCGGCGTGGTGCCCGTGGCCAGGGTGATCCATCCCCACTCCGCGGACAGGGAGCCGCGGAACGTCGCCACCTCCAGGGTCCACCGCCGTAGGCCTGAGGCCCGGACGGTCCCGGAGATGGTCCGCGTGGCGCCGGTCGTGGCGATCGGCGCCAGGCCGGCCACCGGGGGCACCCCGCCGTGCCGGACCGCGGCCAGGGCGTCCACCCGCCCGGCGCCCCGCCGGACCGCGCTGGTGTCGGTGCCCAGCGGGACGGCGGACCCGGTGAGCGTGGCCTTGACCTCGTCGGGGGTCAGCTCCGGCCTGGCCTGCAGGACCAGGGCGGCCACCCCGGCCACGTGCGGCGTGGCCATCGACGTCCCCGACAGGGCGATCATCTTCTCGCCGCAGGACTTCGAGGCGTAGGCCTCGGCGTGCTGGGCGGCGCAGATCGAGACGCCCGGCGCGGCCAGGTCCGGCTTGACGATGGCCTTGCCGCTCCAGGTCACCGGACCGCGGGAGCTGAACAGGGCCATCCAGTCCTCCTTGGCCGAGGCCCCGACCGTGACCGCCCGGCGGGCCACGCCGGGGGTGGTGACGTTCGCGTAGTCGTCGGGGCGCCAGCTCTCGTTGCCGGCGGCCACGACCACCGTTGCCCCCGCGGCCACCGTGTCGTCCACGGCCGTGGCGATCGGGTCATCGGGGTGCCCGTACCCGCCCAGGC
>DASWKD010000238.1:0-1617 GCA_036396815.1 Actinomycetota bacterium
GTTCCGCGACAGGAACCGAAGGAGCAGGCGGCCCATGCGTGCCAGGGCACCCCGCTGGACGTTGGTCACCACGTCGGTGGGCTCATGGTGGTTGGGCTCGTCCCCGGTCCACAGGAAGCCGGAGGGTACCCCGGCGCGCTCGTAGGGGCCGTGGTCGGAGACGTCGGGGAGGACCCTCTCGCGGGCCTCGATCCCGATCTCCCGGGCGGACCTCAACAGGAGCTTGACGGTTCTCCTGGACCCGGTGCCCAGCCAGGCCACGATGATGTCTCTGTCTAGCCCGATCATGTCCACCGAGACCATGGCTCGGGGTCGGGACCGGGCCGCGTCGTACAGCGACCCATAGTGGTGCCCTCCGCCCGGCTGGACCTCCTCGCCGCCGAAAGTCACGAAGCGGATCTCCTCCCCGAGGGCGGTCCCGGCCACCGAGCGGGCCACCTCCAGGATCACGGCCACCCCAGAGGCATTGTCGTTGGCACCCGGCGAGCCCTCCACCGTGTCCAGGTGGGCCCCCAGGAGGACCGGCCTCCCCGTAGCCCCCGGCCACCGGGCCGACACGTTCCAGGTGCGGCCCACCGCCATGGGGACGGCGTCCATCGTCACCCGGTACCCCATCTCCCTCAGCTCGCCTCGCACGTAGCGAGCCGCGCGTCGGTAGGCCTTGGACGGTGCCGTCCGGGGCCCGATGTCGCCGGCAAGCTTCCGAACGTGGTCCATGGCCCTGGCGGCCGAGAACGGCGCCGGTCCGGGAGGATCCGGGCTCTGGGCGGGTGCCGGAGATGGGGCCGCGGTGGGGGCCGAGGAGGGACCGATCGAGGCGGGGCCGCTCGACGGGGTCGAGGGCATGGTGCACGCACCCAGGGCGAGGGCCAGGAAGGCCGCGCGGATGCTCCTCACGCGGGCCAGCCTACCGCCCGATCCGTGGGGAAATGCCCCATCCCTCAAGCCGGGCCCACGGCGTGCCGATACTCATGGCGTACGGAGAGATCGAGGTCCCGAAACGGCAAACCGCCGGGAACGGCGGGACGCAAAGCACCGGGCCCCACCGCGAGAGCGAGGGCAGCCGGGCTACCGAAGGGCCAGGGCCCCCCGACGGGGCTCTGGGGCGGGACCCAGAGAGGTCGGGAGGCACAGATGATCTCGATGTTGACACGTCCTCGGACGAGGGCGAGTGTGGTGCTCGTCCTGGCGGCCGGCCTGCTCTTGGCCGGGCCGGCGGGGGAAGCGCAGGCTCGCAGGCTCGGAACCGACACCCGGACCGGGAAGAAGCTCTACAACCGGGAGCGCGTGAACCGGAGCATCCACAAGCTCCGTTGGGACCGCCGCCTGAACCGGATCGCCAAGCGCCACTCCAAGCGGATGGCCAGGCAGAACAATCTCCACCACAACGACCGGCTGGCCTACGAGGCCAGGGACATCCCCTGGACGATCCTGGGTGAGAACGTGGGCGTCGGTCACACCGTGTCCACCCTGCACAAGGCGTTCATGAACTCGAAGGGCCACCGCAGGAACATCCTGAACAGCCGGTTCCGCCGGGTGGGCGTGGGTGTGGTCAAGGCGCGCGGCCGAACCTGGATCACCTTCATCTTCGCCGGGTAGCGAAGGATTCTCGAGAGA
>DASWKD010000239.1:0-4763 GCA_036396815.1 Actinomycetota bacterium
CACTGCTCAGGCCACCTCGACGGTCTGCTCGCGCGAGGGACCCACGGACACGTTGCGGACCGGCACATCCCCCAGCTCGGCGATCCGCTCCACATAGGCCCGAGCCGGAGCGGGGAACGCCTCGAACGAGCCGGCGTCGCCCAGCGACCCGGCCCAGCCCTCCACGTCTTCGTACACGGGCTGGGCCTTGTGGATGATCGACTGGTGGGGGGGGACGTCCTCGAAGGTCTGCCCCTCGAACCGGTAGGCCACGCACAGACGCACCTGCGGCATCCCGGACAGGACGTCGAGCTTGGTCAGGAACAGGTCGGTCAGGCCGTTGACCCGACGAGCGTACCGCAGGAGGACGGCGTCGAACCACCCGCATCGGCGACGGCGGCCGGTGGTGGTCCCGAACTCCTGGCCCACCTCCTGCATCCGCTGGCCGGCCTCTCCCTCGTCCTCGGTGGGGAACGGTCCGGAGCCCACCCGGGTCACGTAAGCCTTGGTCACGCCGATCACCCGGTCGATCTCGCCGGGCCCCAGACCGGAACCGGTCAGGGCGCCACCGGCCACCGGGTTGGACGAGGTGACGAACGGGTACGTCCCGTGGTCGAGGTCCAGCAGGGTCCCCTGGGCGCCCTCCAGCAGGACCCGCTCCTCCCGGCGAAGGGCCTGATACAGGAGGGCGGAGGTGTCGGCGATGTGCGGGGCCAGGCGCTCCCCGTAGCCCATGTACTCCTTGACGATCTCCTCCGCGTCGAGGGGCAGCCGGCTGTAGACCTTGGACAGCACCGCGTTCTTCTCCTTCAGGACCACCTCGAGCTTCTTCCGGAAGATCTTCTGGTCGGTCAGGTCCTGGACCCGGAGGCCGATCCGGGCCGCCTTGTCCGCGTAGGCCGGGCCGATGCCCCGCTTGGTGGTCCCCAGACGCGATCGGCCCAGGTACCGCTCCGTGACCCGGTCCAGCTCCAAGTGGTACGGCATGATCAGGTGAGCGTTGGCCGAGACCCGCAGGCGGCCGGTGTCGATGCTCCGGCCGGCCAGCTCGTCCATCTCCTCCAGCAGGACGCGAGGGTCCACCACCACCCCGTCGCCGATCACCGAGGTGATGTGCGGGTACAGGATGCCCGAGGGGATGAGGTGCAGCTTCAGGGTCTGACCGCCGGCCTTGACGGTGTGGCCTGCGTTGTTGCCCCCCTGGTAGCGGACCACGTAGTCCATCTGGTCGGCCAGCAGGTCGGTGGCCTTCCCCTTGCCCTCGTCGCCCCATTGGGTGCCCACCAGGATGGTCGCCGGCATGGCTACGCGAGGGTGGGGACTGGGATCACGGGCCGTAGTGTAGGGCAATCCGCCGGCCCGGCCCGGACACGCCGAGGGCCCGGGAAGGGCCCTCTGCGAGCTGCGATCTATCGCTCGATGCGGAACTTGATGCGAACGTGGGTCTGGTACTCCTTGATGTTCGAGCCCTCCACCGTGGCCGAGGTCTCCATGACCTCCATCCCCTCGATCCCCCGCAGCGTCTTGGACGCCTCCGCGAGAGCCTGCGAGGCGGCGTCCCGCCACGACTCGGACGACACGCCCACCAGGTCGATCGTCTTGATGACCGCCACGCTGCCTCCTTTTCCGATGTGTCCCGTCATCCTAGCCGCGGCCCGCCGTCCGGCGCTAGCCGGCGTAGACGTCCACGAACCGCCGGTAGTTGGTGGCGATCTGGCGGGCCGCCTCGCCGCGATCGGCGTCGCCGCTCACGTAGGCCGAGAGCGGGCCGCCCCAGATCGTGCGCCCGATGGCGAACCCCACGTACCCCGGCACCCCGGCGCCCTGGCGGAGCCAGTGCTCCACGGCTGTGTCGTCGGCGCCACGGCCCAGGACCACGCAGGCCACCCGGTCCCGGCCGCCGGATCGGACCACCTCGGACACGGCCTGGCAGTCGGCCCGGGTGTCCAGCCCCTCGATCTTCCAGATGTCGGGCTCCACGCCGGCCGCGTGCAGGGCTTCGATGGCCTGGATCATCAGGCCGGGACGGACCTCCTTGTCGTAGCGGTCCTCGTCGCCGCCCACCGACTCCAGCTGGGCGGGCTCGGCCGGGACCAGGAGCTCGAACAGGAACGTTCGGTCGCGCTGGTGGAGCCAGTCCGAGAGCTCCCGGAGGCGCGTGGCCTGCCGGGCGTTCATCTCCCGGTCGCCCTCGGGGTTGTACCGGACCAGCACCTTGGAGAAGGTGGGGTCGAAGTCCTCGATGTGGGCGCCGTAGTCGGAGACGTACTCGAAGTCGAACTCGTCCTGGCCGCTCTTCTCCACCGGCATGGCCAGGTTGAAGCCCTCGGCCCGGGCCTTGCGGGCCACGTCGGTGCCGTACTCCTCGTCCACCAGGAGGCCGGCCTTCTCCTGGGGCACGCCATCCTGGATGGCCTGCTGGAACCCCTCGAAGATCAGGCCCTTGGCGTCCACGACCTTCTCGGTCTCCTCGGGCGTGGGGCTGCTGCCCACCCCGAGCTTCTTGCGGAAGGAGCCGCGATGGTCGAAGGCCAGGATGTACAGGTCCTTGTCGTAGCCGCGCGTCATGCCGGAACCTCCTCGTGAGGGTTCCCCTGATTCTGTCAGACGGGCCGGTGGAGCCCCAACCTAGGCCCGGCTCAGGAGGTCGGCTACCTGCTGCTCCCAGGTGGCGTTGTGGATGGCCCGGCCCAGGAAGGCCGCCCGGGCCCACCGGAGGTGATCCAGCTTGCGGAGGGCCACCCGGTACCGGGCGTGGGCACCGGTGAGCTCCTCCTCGGGCACGTACAGAGGCTCCCTTCGGAAGTTCAGCTGGAGCAGGGCCCGGTTCAGGACGCGGATCGCTCCGGCCACCGCGTGGGCCAGGGCGTCTCCATCCAGGGCGGCGAACCGGTCCGGCTCCATCGGGCGGTACAGGTACGTGGCGTGCCCTTCGCCCGAGGCCACCTCCTGGGCCACGGCGTTGACCGGCCGGCCGTCGCGGGTCAGGGGACAGAAGTACCAGCGGTCGGTGGCCGCCGTGTCGGCCACGTCCTCGGACTCCTGGACGGCCTTGACCCCGAAGGCCGACCAGCCCGGCACGGCCAGGGACCGGAGGTGCTGGTACGAGCGGCGGAGGTCGTCGGTGCCGGGGACCGCCGTCTCCAGGAGGGGCCACAGCCCCGGATCCACGGCCTCGATCTCCCGCTGCTGGGCGGCGCGGCCGTCGCGCATCAGGCCGGCCAGGCCTCCCAGCGACCGGGGGTCCGCATCGGGCAGGAGGGCGGCCAGGGTGACCGCGGTGCGGCGGGCCAGCGCCTCCAGGAGGCGCCCGAGCTCCGCGTGGAACTCCTCCGACCGCTTGGCCAGGTGGCCGAACACCAGCGTCCGCCCGTCGTCGACCGCCACCGAGACCTGGTACAGCTCGGGATCCCAGCGCACGTCCTCGACGAAGGCGAACGGGACGCCGAACATCGTGCCCCGCTCGGGGGCCACCACCAGCAGGTCACGGTACAGCCGGAGCTGGACGGGAACGGACTCCGGGCCGTCGAAGAGCTTGGCCGGGAAGGTGTCCTGGAGGTCCACTCCTCGGAGCAGGAGGTCGCGCTCCAGGAGCTTGTCCCGCCGCTCGGCGACCTCGGCCAGGACCTGGCCGTAGGCGGCACCGAACATCGAGAGCTCGAGGACCCGGCCCGTGTGGTCCGTGAGGGTCAGGACGTAGTCCCGGTCCAGGACGTCCTCGATGTCGACGTACGGGAGGACGAACGGCGGTCCGCCCTGGACGGCGATGGAGACGTGCTCATCGAGCGGCTCGACGGTCGCTGGAGCAGGCGACGCACCCTCGACGCGGACCTGACCCGTGTAGGCCGTCACGCTAGCCGAGCTGGTTGCCGCACTCCGGGCAGAACTTCGTACCTCGGGACGACTCCGTGCCGCACCGGGCGCAGGTCACCGCCATCGATAGCGTCTGTCCGCAATTCGCGCAGAACTTGGCCGAGGGCTCGGTCTCCGCGTCGCAGTTGGGGCACCGGGCCACCTGCTTGCGCTCCACGTTCACGTCGCCGGTCCAGTCGACCTGCTGCACTTTCTCCTGGACCTGGGACAGCTGGGCCTGGGCCTGCATGGCTCCCAGCTCCTGGCTAAGCTTGGGGGCGTCCTGGACACACAGGCCGGCCTCCTCGTTCCAGCAGATCTCGTTGCACACCCACTGGCCGCACCGGTGGCACTGGTGGAAGTACGGCTTCATGGTCTCCACCGCCTCGCCGAGGGCCTTGTCCTTGGCCTGGGACTCGGTGAGGTCCTTCATCTCGCTCCCCGCGTAGCCCACGTTGCCCATGGCCCCGCCCAGGAGGCCGCCCAGGCCCCGGGCGACCTTGGTCCCGATCCCCAGGGCCGAGGCCTGGAACCCGGACTTGTACCCGTTGCCACATCGCTCGCAGAAGAACTCGAACTGGTACCCGGCCTCGGTGCTGTGGTCGCTGTAGTTGTCGGTGAACGGAACGGGAACCGGCATGTGTCGGACCTCCTCGATCTAGGACGACCGATGATGGCACAAGCGGTCGGGGGACGGAATGGGAGAAAAGGACTAGTCCGAAGGGTCGGGCCTGCTCCGACGTTCCTCATCCAGGGCCACCATCCGCAGGAGCCCGGCCACCATCAGCAGGACGAGCACCGTGGCCACGCCGGCCACGATGCCCATGCGCAGGGACAGGGTCCGGACCAGGGCATCGCAGGCGCCGTCGGGGTGCGGGGTGCACAGTCCGGCCTTCGAGCCCGCGGTGGCCGTGACCAGCGCGGTGACGCAC